>NZ_JAEKNS010000010.1:0-10408 GCF_016464765.1 Candidatus Aeolococcus gillhamiae
CAGGCTGAGGGAGCGGCCCTCAGGACCCAGACACGTGAAGTGACCAGGTCGGCGGAGGCGAGTTCACCTCGCCGTGAGCGGACACCGCTTCCCGCTGAAGAATCGCGGCGGTTGGGGGCGGATTCTTCAGCGCCCTGTTAGAGGGTGGCTCGCGACGCCCGCGAGTCCGTGACGCTTGCGCTGCAGGCCAATCAGGTCTTGGACGCACGTCGCTGATGGCGCTGCCGCTCGTCGCTCTGCTGCAGTGGACACCGGGGGGCCGGTATCGACGGCCCTCAAGTGATTTCCCAGGCGAGCGGATCGTAGCCATACCGTCGAGGTGGGTAAAGCTCGCCGAGCGATGTAAGGGCCGCGAGTTCGAGCCTCGTCTCCCGCTCCCGACCTCAGGGCCTGTTTGAAGCTGCGCATCGGCGAAATCGGTGCGGAGTTCGGCGCCACCACCGGCGGGGGCGACGCCTCAGGTGCCCCCGGCGAGCGGTGGGGCCATCGGCTGCACCAGCGCGGGCCGCTGCGCCTCGCCCAGGCCCGGCACGCGGTAGTCGGCCTCGCTCAACTTGCCCGGCGTCGACTGTCCCACCGCCGCGGCCACCAGCGAGCCCGCGCCCACCACGACAAGGTTGACGATGATGGCCGCAAAACCGATGTAGATCTTGCCGCCGAAGCCGAAGTCGTGGAGGCTGGAGAGGAACTTCTCCTGGACGAGCGCGTAGGTCCCCAAGCCCATGCCTCCCGCCCAGCCGGCGACCATCGCCCACACGTTGAGTCGTTTGACGTAGAGCGCCACCACCAGCGCCGGCAGAGCGTTGATCATCCACACACCGCCGGCCGTCTGGTAGTTGATGATGTCGGTGGTGGGCAGGGCCAGCACGAACGCCAGCGCGCCGACCTTGACGAGCAGCGACACCACCTTGCTGACCGTGGCCTCCTCCCTGCGGCTCATGGCGGGATGGACGTACTCCCGCCAGATGTTGCGACTGAACAGGTTGGCCGCGGCGATGGCCATCACCGCAGCCGGCACCAATGCGCCGACGGCGATGGCCGCGAAGGCCACTCCGGTGAACCAGCTCGGGAACATCTTCTGGAAGAGATCGGCGATGGCGCTGTTGTTGCCGAAAGCCTTGCTCGGCTTGATCCCGGCTGCGATCGCCATGAAGCCCAACAGTCCGATCAGTCCGAGCAGAAAAGTATACGCCGGCAGGAACGACGCATTGCGCTTGATGGTCCGCTGGCTTTTGGCACTGAACACCCCGGTGAGCGAGTGCGGATAGAGGAACAGGGCCAGCGCGGAGCCGAGTGCGATGCTGCTGTAGGCATTGAACAGCGAAGCCGGGAGCACATCGGGCTTGCCCTTGCCGACCGGGGCGGCGGCGGTCACCTGTTCGACCTTGTGGAAGATGTTGCCGAACCCGCCCAACTTGTACGGGATGTAGATGACCGCGACGATCACCACCAGCCAGATCAGACCGTCCTTGACCACCGCGATGAGGGCGGGTGCGCGGAGGCCGCTGACGTAGGTGAAGATCGCCAGCACCACGAAGGCGATCACCAGGGCTGCCTCGGGGCTGATGCCGATGTTGGCCAGCACCAGCTTGATCCCGAAGATCTGCAGGGCGATGTATGGCATGGTGGCAACGATCCCGGTCAGCGCGATGAGCAGCGCGAAGAAGCGGCTGTCGAACCGGTCCTTCACGTAATCGGAGCCGGTGATGTACCCCTTGTTACGCGACACCTGCCACAGGCGGGGCATGGTGAGGAACACGAGCGGGTAGACGATGATGGTGTACGGGAGCGCGAACAGCCCATAGGCGCCCAGCGCGAACACCACGCCGGGAACCGCGACGAACGTGTACGCCGTGTACAGATCGCCACCGAGAAGGAACCAGGTGACGATGGTTCCAAAGCTCCGCCCGGCCAGCCCCCACTCCTCTATATGGTTGAGATCCGCCTTGCGCCAGCGGGAGGCGCCGAAGCCGATGATCGTCACCAGCACGCCGATGGCGATGACGATGATCAGCTCGTCCCAGTGGGTCACCCCTCGTCCCCACGGTTCAACGCATAGACCAGCCCGGTGATGCCGACCCCGAGGATGACCCAGAGAAACTGGTACCAGATGAAGAAGGGGATCCCCGCCAGTCGCGGCTCAGCGTGTGCGTACAGGGTGGGGAAGAGCAGCGCGAGGAAGGGCACGATCAGCAGGATGCGGGCCCATCGGCCGCGGCGAACGGGGGCTGGATGCTCCGACATGCGGCGGACTGTACAGAGCGGCGGCCGCTAGTTCAAGGAGGAGGGTGCGCGGGGCGGATCTCAGGTGCCACCCACGCGGCGGCCTTCCCGGCGTCTCGGGAGCCGCAATCAGTCGCCGATCGAGGGTCGCACGCCGCTGTTGTCGACGAAAATCGTCGATCGGTAATACGCAAGCTCGGCGATCGACTCGCGGATGTCGTCGAGCGCTCGATGCGCCTCCGCCTTGGCGGGCGCGCGGCCCAGAGCGTCCGGATACCACCGTCGGCAGAGCTCCTTGAGGCTCGTCACATCGATCGATCGGTAGTGCAGGAACTCGTCGACCTCGGGGATCTGTGCCGCTAGAAAACGCCGGTCCGTCCCGATGGAGTTGCCGCACAGGGGAACGGTTCGGGGTTCGTCGATGTGCGTGCGGAGGAATTCGACCGTTCGCGCGCCTGCGTCGGCCAGGGAGATCGCCGACGTCTGGATCGCAGCCAGCAGCCCGGAGCCTGTGTGCATGGTCCGCACGACGTCATCCATCTGCGTCAGTTGGTCGGCCGTGGCGTGTACGACGATGTCCGGCCCATCGGCGATCAGCCTGAGGTCGTCGTCGGTGAGCAGAGTGGCAATCTCGACGATCACGTGCCGCGCCGGGTCGAGGCCGGTCATCTCCAGATCCATCCACGCGAGCACGGGACGATCCTAGTGTCCTGCAACTGGCGAACGCCGTGCCGCTGATGAACGTGCTCACGCCCGGGGGCCAGGTCACTGAAACTGCATCCAAAGGTCTGGGGCGACGTCCCGTTGACGAAGTCGGGGCTTGCCTTCGCCGGCATGGTCATGGCCGGGCGCCCCGCCTACAGTCCGTCGCCTATACCTCATGGCAATTACATTCGCTCTTGAACCGACGGGGCGCGAGGTTGAGGCGCTGACCAGGGAGGTCGTCAAGTACCTTGGTGATCAGCGTGGAGCGTCGTGCCATCTGTGTGGCGCCCCCTGGGATCAGCGTGGACCACCGTAAAAATTGGCGGTAAGTAGTCGTCGCGTGGCCATTTCCGACCCTGCCGAATACAGAATTGCGCCGCCACCTCGCCAAGTAAGGGTCACGAGTCCGAGCCTCGTCTCCCGCTGACTGACGTGCGCCGGCCGATTGGGATGCCCCGTCAACCGCTGCGCCGGCTTCTCCGACGGTTAGTCTGGTCGGGCTGTGAGGGCGCGACGCCAACCGTTAGCGGGATCCGATCGTCATCCCCTTGTGCATCCGACGAGTCGCCGACGAGGCCGACTGACCCCCTTCCGCCACCTCGGCCCGGGGTTGATTACCGGCGCGGCTGACGATGATCCCTCGGGGATCGGAACCTACTCCCAGCTCGGTGCGCAGTTCGGGCTCGCGATGCTGTGGACGGTTCCCGTATCGCTGTTTCTTGCAGCCGCGGTCGAGGAGTTGGCCGGCCGTCTTGGTCTGGCGGGGCGTGAAGGTCTTGCGTCGCTTGTCAAGAAGAACTTCGCGGCACCCGTACTCTACTTCGCAGCGCTCCTCGTTACCGCGGCCAACACATTCAACATTGGGGCCGACCTTGGTTCCATGGCCGCGTCGTTACGCCTGGTGATTCCAGTTCCGTTCGTTCCTCTCCTCATCACCATCACGGTCGTCGTCCTGGTGCTGGAAGTCTTCATTCAGTATCACCAGTATTCAAGACTGCTCAGGTTTCTGACACTTTCACTGTTCGCCTACATCGCCGTGCTGGCTGTGGTTCACGTGGACTGGCGCGCAGTCATTTCCAATCTGGCGATCCCCCACCTCAGCATGAGCAAGGCCTACCTGGGCGGCCTTGTCGCCATCTTCGGGACCACGATCTCCCCCTATTTAATGTTCTGGCAATGCAGCGAGGAGGTCGAGGAGACGGAGGACCTCAGGGAAAAAGCGCAACAGCCGAGTCCACGCCGGGTATCCGGAATGCAGGTTGATGTCATCGTCGGGATGACGGCAGCAGTGCTGATCATGTTCGCGATCCTGGTATCGGCCGCATCAACGCTCGGCGCGCACGGGATCACCAACATCGGCACCGCCGACCAGGCAGCGCAGGCGCTGAAGCCGATCGCGGGCAATTTCGCGGGACTGCTATTCGCGCTGGGAATCGTTGGCACTGGAGCGCTTGCGGTACCGGTTCTTGCGGGGTCAACCGGCTACGCGCTGGCGGAGACGCTTGATTGGCACGAGGGACTGTCAAAGAGCCTCCGGCACGCCCGCGGCTTTTACGTAGTGATCATCGGTTCCATGTTGGTCGGCTTGCTGATGAACTTTGTCGGTCTCAACCCGATCAAGGCGTTGGTGTACTCAGCCCTCTTGAATGGGCTGGCCGCGCCACCATTGATCCTCCTGATGCTGATACTCGGCAACCGCCGGAAGGCGGTGCACGTTTTTCGCAGCGGCTGGATATCCAATACGTTGGTCGGCATCGCCTTCCTGCTGATGGCGGGGCTGCCCATCGCGTACCTGGTCGCCAAGTGAGGCCTCACACGCCTCGGCCAATCATCCAGGCGGGGGCTCAACCTTGGTGAGGAGCCGCGACGGCCGCCCTCGCACGAGCCGGTCGATTGATCTTTGAGGACGCCGTAGCACTCGCAGGACACAGCCTCCAGGGCACGCCGGTTCCCGGTGGGATCGTTTCTGGCTGAACACACCGATCAGGAAGCTGACGACGGCCGCCATCGAGATCGGCGCGACTGGGCAGCGCTCGGTACGGTAGCGTACCGTACACGCATCCAGAGCGGGCGCGACGGTACCGGGGGCTCTCCAGGGGCTGACCGCCCGCCCGTTACGAGGTGGAAGCACAGGTGCAGACAGTTGGACTCGCCGAGAACCACACCAATCAGCTGCTCGACGCGCTACCCGTTGCGCCCCGCGACCGCTGGTTCGCGTCGCTCATCCCCAATTACCTCGAGATCAAGACGGTCCTGTTCGAACCCGGGCAGGTCATCGAGCACGTGTATTTTCCGCTCAACGGCGTCATCTCGCTGGTCACGCCCCTCGATGACGGGGCCATCGTCGAGGTGGCCACAGTGGGCAATGAGGGAATCGTCGGCGTCCCGTTGGTACTCGGCGGCTCCCTTGCGGTACGGGCGATATCGCCGGTTGCCGGCTGGGTGCTGAAGATGAAGGCGACGGCGTTCGATGAGGCAGTTCAGGCTGAGCCGGCGGTGCGTAGCATCCTCAACGACTACCTCCAAGCCTTGTTCGGGCAGGTCGCTCAAGCTGCCGCCTGCAATCGTCTCCACTCCAACGAGGAGCGTCTCAGCCGCTGGCTCCTGATGAGCCACGACCGTGTGGGCGTCGACGAGTTCCTCATCACTCACGAGTTCCTCGGCCAGATGCTCGGATCGCGACGAGCTACTGTCACCCTCTCCGCGGGCGTTCTCCAAGCCGCCGGGCTGATCAAGTACCACCGCGGCGTCGTCACCATCGTCGACCGTCCCGGGCTCGAGGACGTGTCGTGCGAGTGCTACGCGGTGATCAAGGCAGAGCTCGACAGCGTCATCCGCAAGGCTGCACGGCGTGGGTCGCCTGATCCTACCGGAGGGAGAAGCGAACCCAGACGAGGCCAATCAGGCAGCGACGGATAAATCCATCAGCCGCGTCACCCCCTCGCTCAACGCGGCGCGACTAGGTCTCCTTCGCCAGCAAGTTGGTCTCTAGGGTGGTGGACTGTGCTCCCACGCTCGCCGTAGACGGCCGGCTGAATGGCGTCGCAGCCTGGATCATCCCTGTAGCGAGTCCCTAATGGCGCTGAGAAGCCAGCACGAATCGTCGGCCGCTCCTGATCCACCTCCGACCGCGGCCCGCTGAACTCGCGCATTCGTGCTCGTCGCCGTTGGCTCTTTGAGTTGCCATCCTGGTCCGAGACGGCCGGCCCGCTCCATGAAGACGACGCGGTACCACTCGCACGACGTGACCTCCAGTCCAAGCCGGTTGACGATCGTCACCCGTCCGCCGCGGGCACGGATGAGGCCAGCCATTTCGAGGCTCTTGGCTGACCCGACCCACCGGCCCCCACCGGCCGGTGATGCGCCGTGCCGCAGTGGGCGCAGTCTTCCGCCCCAGGGCGATTGCGGTCGCGCTATTGCGCCAAGTCCGCCGTCCGGACTAGTCGCGGTCCCCAGCCAACTGGTGGTGCGAATCTGCGTCGTCGACTCGGTCGGCGCGTCCTCGAAGCGCCGTGCCACGATACGTGGCGCTGCTGAACCAGATCGAGGAGCTTGCCCCTTCTCCGACAACCGGTGACGGACGCGTCTCACCCGACTCCATTCGGCACATGGATGCAACCATCGCATCGTTCAATGCTGAAGACCCGGGTTTGCGGTGCCGCGCTAAGTATCGTAGGAGCTTGGAGGACACGGGCCGTCGGATCAGAGCATGTAGTGCGGGAACTCCTCTGAGCGGCCCTGAAAGGACAGGATCTTGGGGTTCTGGATCACGCCGTCGCGGATCTCGATCGCCCGGCGGACTGTCTCGTCCGTCTCCCATGCCGCCGGCCCGGCCAGCACTGTCCCGAGGTACGGCAGCAGCGCTTCGCTGATCTCCCAGGTGGCTGAGTTCCACAGGTACGACGGGCTGTGGTCTACCGCGTAGTAGTGGACGCCCGCGCCCACACTGAGCATCGGGTTGTCGAATGACGTGGGGCGAGCCCACTCGAACCCCATACCCTCGTCGCAGGACACGTCGACGAACAGACTGCCGCGCGGGAACAGCTCAAGCTCCTCGCTGGTGACGAACATGAGCGGCGCATCGGTGTCCTGAAGAACGCAGTTCACGACGATGTCGTGCTCGGCCAGGAACTCGGCGACCGGCTTCGGCCCCAAACTGTCGAGGACCACCACCCGGGTCGGGTCCCGGGCATCCCGCTCGAACTGCAGCAGCCGCGCTGTGTGCATCTGCGAAGCGACCGCGGCGACGTCGCGGTGCGTCAGCACACTGACGTCGAGAACGCCGAGCGCGTGCAACGCAGTCACCGCGCCCCGCGCTGTGGCGCCGAAGCTGATGACGGCAGCGCGCAACCGGCGGCCGTACTCGCCCGTGGTGCCGATCAGCCGGGTGCTGTGCAGGACCGAACAGTAGCCGGCCAGCTCATTGTTCTTGTGAAAGACGTGGACTTGATACGCGCCGTCGGCCGCCCAGTGGTTCATGGCCTCCCAGGCGATCAGCGTCAGCCGCCGGTCGATGGCGAGCTGGGTGACGGTCTCGTCCTGGACGCAGTGCGGCCAGCCCCACAGTACCTGCCCGGCTCGGAGGTTAGACAGGTCTTTCGCGGTCGGTTTGGGGAGGAGGCAGACATCGCACTCCTCGATGAGTTGCTCGCGAGATCGCAGGCCGCCCACCAGCGGTGCGAGCTGATCGTCGGACACGCCGAACCGCGCGCCGTAGCCCGATTCGAGAAAGATCCGTGTGCGCAGCGCAGGGTCGATCCGGTCGAGGTGGGACGGGTGAATTGGCAGCCGGTACTCGTTCTGCTTGTGGGATCGGGCGATCACCCCGAGGCTCAGCTGTTCCATGGGCTTCCTCTGTCCTCGGCGACAACGCCGGTCCGACGGTATGTGAGCAATGTCTGCGGGTCCAATGCGGTCCTCCCCCGGCGCCTTTGGTGATGAGTGTGGAGCGTGCTCGATCGGCTCGTTTTCATTCCACTCCCCCGCGCGGGTCGATGCCGGCATTGGCGAGCCGTGCAGGGCAATGCCCGGTCGCCTGAAAACCACAGCCCTCATGCTTGTCAGAGCCCGGCGCGCAGGCGCTTCGCGGACACGGTCTTCCACACCGACGGCCACTCCGCGCGCAGGCGGGTTCTCTCGGTGCGCTGGTGAGCGATCAACTCACCGGCCACCACACGGCTGACCGGCATGGCGTCGGCAGCCTCTCTGAGCCACCTCTCCGCCACGACCGAGTCCTGGTGTTCGCCGAGAACTGCCTGCAGACGGCTGACGGCCACCGCGAAGCGCGCCGCGCGCTCGCCTGCCGCCGGCGTCACTGCCTCGGCTGTGTACCGGCATCGCTTGGCTCTGATCCTGACGTCGTGCAAGGCTGCGTCTGGCGGGTCAGGGCCGAGCGCGTCCACGGCGTTGGCGAGGCCCCGCCAGCGCTTGCGAACCAGGTTGTTCATGATCATGGCATCGCGGTGCTTGCGCCGTTGCCGAACACCCCCTCGGCGCGGTGGCTGCGAGCCGGTGACCGCGGCCCGGACCAGCCCGTCAAGGACGCGGTCGTAACGCTCGCTGCGCAGGATGGCAAGCATCGACACTCGCGCGCTTCGGGCCTGCAGCCGAAGGCGTGTGAGGAGTGGCTGTGCGAGCGCCACGTCCTCAGCGGGCAGAGTGTGAACGGCTCGCTGCAAGTTACCGGCGAGGACGTGGCTGTCGCGCACCCTGCCGACAACATTCCCGAGCCAGCGAAGCTCCTCTCGCAGCCACTCTGCCTGGTCTCGGTCGAAGAAGTTGTCGAACGTCGCGAGGTCGGACCGCAGCCGCCGCGTGGCCACGCGAAACTTGTGCACGCCCTCCTCGTCATCGCCGAGGCGAACGAACGCATCCTGCCGCAAGAGTTGCACAACAGATCCGGCAACGGCGTGTCGGGCCAGCTCCGCCGGTTCCGGATGCGCGCCGAGATCGGGCAGCACCACCTCGGCAGGGCGCAGCGCGCGGGCGCCAATGGCGCGGATCAACTTGGGCATGGGTTGCTCGTCTCCGCAGCCTGCGGCGGTGAGGCGGCCCACCGCCGAGCGAAGCGCCTGGCGTCCCCTGCGGCCGTGGGACTTCGTCTCGATCTCGATTTCGCGGAACCGGCGGGTCACTCGCCGCCCGACGTGCACCGAGACCGCGTCGTCGACGATTTCAGCCAGGAGCGTGCCGTCGGGTTCGCGAATCTCGATGGGATTCCGTGACGTGTGCAGCCGAGCCACCGGTTTCAGTGCCCGGCCTCGCACATAGGCGCGGACGAGATCGGCCGCCTTTCGCGGAACGGCCAATCGGTCACCTGCAAACCTCAGCTCCTGCCGTTCCAGCGTTTGGTCCGTCGCTGTGCCGGGCAGCTTGAGCGTCCAAGCGGGACCAGTTTCGCCGGTCCGGTGACGCAGGGTGACGCCCCAACGCGCAAGATGGAGTTGGGCGGTGTCGTAGTAGGTCGCCTCCAGTTCCATTCGCGGCCTTGTCGCTGCGGTTGCCCCGTTGACCAGACCGCCCATCGGCGGCAGCTGGAAAGCCGCGTTGGCAGCTAGTTTCGCTTCCTGTTCGAGGCTCATGGAGACGGTCCTTGCATCCTTTGGCGCCCGGAACCGTGACGCCGTCCGGTTCTGATTGGTCACGGCTTCGGAGTGGCGCAGCCGTCAGGCTAGACGTGATGACTGAGCGGGGACGACCCAGACCTCACCGTCATCATGCGCGACGCAATTGCCGAACTGCGTGCAGTGACGGCCAGCGGCTGAGCCCGCGCCCTACAAACCTCTGACATCACCCACGCGGAGCCCGGGAGGTTACAGGCGTGCTCACCGGCTCGTCATTCCTTGGTCCAGACGTCGCCGCTCTCGCCCCGCCGGCCCTGGGCGATCTCCACCGAATAGCCGTCGGGATCGAATCCGGTCATAACCCGCTCCCACGGCTCGTCATGCGGCGGGGCGTGAAATGTCATGTCCCGCTCCAACAACTCTTCGTAGGCGGCATCAAGGTCGTCGACGCTCAGCTCGACGTGAATAGCCCGCCGCTGGGCCGGCGTCATGTCCTCGGCGCCCTCCTTGCGTGCCTCGTCCATCGACAACAGCCCGATGGAGCCGCCCCCGTCGACCTTGATCAGGGCGAAGGCTGGCTCAGAGCGATAGACCACCCGCAGGCCGAGGACTCCCTCGTAGAACTCCACGGACTTCGCGACGCTTTCGACGGTGAGGGTGAGACCCTCAAACCGAAGCTTCTGTACCATTTGTGTTGCCTTTCATCAGCTCAGGGCGACGCTGGAGGTTGCAATACGTTGCCCACGCGGCAGACGGTGCAACTGTATCCGGAGGCTCATTTTGAGCGCAAACCCTTGTCCCGTCGGCACGTTGCCCTTTCGTCGACGCCAACCGGGCCACCAGACCTGCTCATCCCGAACCTCCCCGGCAGGGCGGTGCGGGCCTAGTTATCGCCAAGGCTGGCCGCTACGGTGGCC
>NZ_JAEKNS010000090.1:0-7690 GCF_016464765.1 Candidatus Aeolococcus gillhamiae
TCAGCCAGCAGTCCATGGCCCGGCTGCTCAATCCCGAGGGCCCGCCGTTGCTCACCAACCCGCTCACCGGAGGCATCGCCGCCTAGCTCACCGACGCTGTGAGAACTCCATCGAATTCACACCACTACAGGGGACTTGACCCAGCGGGAACCAGGCGGCAGGTAAGACCACGGTTGCCACCCTGTTAGCCGAGCGCTTTCCCCGGGGCGTCCACGTCGAGGCAGACGACCTGCAGCGAATGATCGTTTCGGGGTGTAGATGGCCGGACGTCAGCGACGACATCGACGTAGCCACGGGTCGCGTGATCGGCGAGGCTGGTGCCCAACTGACCGCTCGTCTGCGCAATGCCTGTCTGCTCAGCCGATCATTCGTCGGAGAAGGGTTCACCACGGTGCTTACCGACATCATCGTTGGTTGGCGCTTTCAGGAGTTGATGGGGAACCTGGCAGGCGGGCCGTTCCATTTCGTGATGCTCCGACCTTCTGTCGAGGTTCTGCATCAACGAGAGCGTGAGCGAGCTTCCGGCAGTAACGAGTGGGAAGAGCACATCGAGGGCGGAATCGAAGAGATGCCCCCCGTCGGCCTGTGGTTGGATACCAGAGCCTGGAATGCATCCGAGACAGTGGACGAGATACTTAACCGCCGATCCGAAGGTCTGGTTGGTGCCCAACCCCGATAGCTGGTGAACATGAGCTTCTTTTGACGACGCCTACCGACAAGGAACTCCGCCATGGAACATCGCCGAGCGACGGGCACGGCGGCCAAGAGCCGGGAATTCCGCGCGGCAGCGAGAAGCGGAGCGGCGCTATCAATGCTCCGATCCCGAGGGCGAAGCAGACAAGGAAGATCGCCCCGCCAAAGGCGGTGCCCAGCGCGATCTCGGCGTCTCCTCGGCTGCTCGCGGCCAGACCGACTGCGACGTTCTCCGCCTCCAGTCCGGCCAGCAGCGCGCTGGCCACAAAGGGAGCAACGCGGAGCAGGCGGGAGGCACCGACCAATCCCTTGAGCAGGCGCTCAGTCGCGAGCACCACGACCACCACGCCGCCGAGGAAGGCGACCAGCGACAGGACAGGCGACATGGCGGGGATGGTAAGCGGCACCCGGAACTCAGGCGGCTATGTGCTGGTCTGCGGGCGCCTCCCAGTCCCGCGATCGACTTGATGCGGTGCGACGGGGTCAGCGACTGCTGCCATGGCTGCCTCCTACGCCGGCATTACCCGGTCAGGTTCGGCCGTCGGCGACCGTAGCATCGCCTCTCAGCCCGGCAATGTCCGAGCTCCCGCGTGCGGGGCGCAGCATAGCGTCGAGGCTGGCCGACGGTGCACATCGGCCGACTCACCTCCCGTTGACAGTTGCGCAGCCGGTCACTGGGACGCACGTCCGGTGCGCGCCCGCGACGGCCGCGCTTCACGCGGCAGTCCGGATCGCTTGCCGTCGGCAAGGGTAGATGGCCCCAGCACGCGCCGTTCGCCGGCAGGCTGAGCAGCCGCACACCGAACCACGCCGGAGGTCACCGGTCCGAGTCAGCTGCCCTCTGGGTCGCGGGCCGCTGTCGGTTCGGCTCGGAGGCCGACAGCGCCGACCGCTGCGGCCGCTATGAGGAGCAGCCCGCCAACGATGAACACGGGCCGGATCCCCACCAGCGTGGCGAGCAAAGCGCCTAGGCCGATGGAGACGAGTCGGCCCACCTGCCAGGTGAGGTCGAGCAGCGCGAAGGTCCGACCGCGGATGCGCTCCGGGATGCGGCGCTGGATCAGGGTTTGAAAGGACACCATCCCGCTCGAGGTGTTGATGCCGTAGAGACCGAGCAGAGCGCCCCCGGCGCCGGCTTGGCTGAGGAGACCCAGCCCCATGTCGCCGACGCCGCGGATGGCGTAGGCGGCCGGAACAACCCGCTCCGGGGCAACGCGCCCGAGGAGTGGCAGGGCCAGCGGGCCGGCGAGCGCCCCAAGCGCGATCGCCCCCAGCCACGTCCCATAACCCGCGGGATTCAGCAGGTATGCCTTTTCGGCGAGGACGACGAGCAGGGCCGAGGTGGCGCCCACCGAAAGAGCGGCCAGCGCCTGCATGACGAGGAGCGGCCGCAGCCCGCCAACCATGCGCATGAGACGGAAGGCCTCGGGCAGTTGGTGCCACGGTCCGATCGTCAGGGTGCTCACGCGGCTGAGCGCGGGTAGGCGCAGGAGTAGCAGGCCGGAACCAACGAAGGTGGCGGCGTTGACCGCGAAGACCAGGCGCACCAGGCCGTTCGCGACGAGAACGCCCGCCAGAGGCGCGGCGATCAACTGCAGTGCCACCCCCGCCGTCCAGAGCAGGCCGTTGGCGGCTAGCAGCAGCTCGCCCGGAACCAGGCGTGGCACCAGCGTCGAGGACGATGGCGAAAAGACGGCCGTGCCCAGCGCCAGAACGAAGGCCACACCGAGTGCCGTCGGGTAGCTCGGAGCAGCCGCCAGGAGAGCGGCCGTGACGGCACGCGCCATGTCGACTGAGATCAGCAATGGTCGCGGCGATATCTGGTCGACGACGAGTTGAGCGACCAGGGCACCGAGGAT
This sequence comes from Candidatus Aeolococcus gillhamiae, assembly GCF_016464765.1. NCBI lineage: Bacteria > Bacillati > Candidatus Dormiibacterota > Candidatus Dormibacteria > Candidatus Aeolococcales > Candidatus Aeolococcaceae > Candidatus Aeolococcus > Candidatus Aeolococcus gillhamiae. Next base: position 2,553 of record NZ_JAEKNS010000090.1, read on the forward strand.
CAGGCCCACGCCTTCGGCCAGGACAACGGTTCCGACGGCCGCAGCCGATTTGGTGATGGCGAGGGTGAACAGTGCCAACGCGACGAAGTTCAGCGTGTCCCCAGTGCGGCTCACCAGCGCCGCGAGCCAGAGCGCGCGGAACCCGCGCTGCGACAGCGCGGCTCGGTACTTCTCCGCGTCGGCGGTCAGAGGATGACGAGATCGAGGTGCGTTCACGGTTCTCCGCAGTGGAACCCCTCTGGTCATGGCGCAGCGGTTCCCGCTGGTGGGTGGCCGCCCGTCTTAGCTGTGCTCGGGCCCGAGATCCCCAAGGACGACGTCAATGTGCCGGTCGACGAGCAGTGGGCGGCCCGACCTCAATCGGAGGATCGTCTGACCGTTGCCGTTCGCCTCAATGGATTCGATCGAGTCCGGGTGAATCCATACCTCCCTCGTGAGGCCAGAAGTGACGTCGGCGATTCGGATGTACTTGACCCGGGGGTGACCGACCGCGCCGGCCCGCCCGCCTTGCCGACTTGCCTCCGGACGGGTCGAGGCGGCGCCGATGCGCGACCTCGGCGCAGAGCTCCCGACGCTAGGCATGCCCACCCGACTCCGAAGCTGGTCGTCGCGAGCGGTCAGCGCGGCGCGCAGCTTGCGAGCCGCCTCCGCGCGCGTCTTTCCGTACAGCGCCGGCCGGCGGGTTACCCCCTCGTCAACCACGGTGTAGCGCGCAACCCAGAGGCCGTCCGACCGCGGCCGAGCCGAGACCGATCCCTCGCCGTTGACGCGCTTTCTCATGTTCGAACTGTACCAAGTCTGCGCCAGTTGTCACAGTCGTTGTCACAGTGCCTTGGATCGCTGGAACAGCGGTTTACCCTTCAGGGTAGAGCCTAAATCCCTTGCTGCACAAGGGCTTTGGCGGAGCGAGAGGGATTCGAACCCTCGATCCGAGTTGCCCCGGATACCGCATTTCCAGTGCGGCGCCCTCGACCGGACTAGGCGATCGCTCCGCCGCCGATTCTAGCCGTCGGCCTCCGACGGTTCGGATCGCCGGCGCGCGACCTCTTAATGCCCCCTTATCTCGGGTGCCGGGACGCAGTTCGTACACTGCCGGGCATGGAGGGGAGGCCAAGCCGAAGGGATGTCCTCAAGGCGGGGGCGGGAGTCGCCGCCGGCGGCGCACTGGCCTCCAGTGGCCTGTCGCCGGCACTGCTTCGCGCCATCGCGGCCACGCAGGCGACGTGCGGCACCCTCGCCGACGTGCGGAACGTCGTCATCTTCATCCAAGAGAACCGGTCGTTCGACCATTACTTCGGCCGGTACAAGGGTGTGCGTGGGTTCGATGACCGCTCCGTGCGTCTCAGCAATACCGACGATGGCACCACCATCTTCAAGCAGAGCTACCCAATCGATGGCATCCCCGGCGCTCCCGATCCCCTCCTTCCATTCCACATCAACACCAGCGAGCCGTCCACCAGCCAGGGCGAGTGCACCAACGACATCGGCCACCAATGGAGTGACCAGCACGCCATGTGGAATGACGGGCTGATGGACAGCTGGGTGGCGCGGCACCTGCAGAGTAACCCCGGCGGGAACGGCAAGTTCGCCGCCATCACGATGGGCTACTACCAAGGGTCACCCGCACGCGACCACTCCGGCGACGTCGACCTCTACTGGGCGCTCGCCGACAACTTCACCGTCTGCGACAACTACTTCTGCTCGGTGATTGGCGGCACTGACATCAACCGCCTCTACTCCATGACGGGCACGGCCGACCCGGACTGCTGGGACGGCGGCGGCCAGTTCTTCGACACCAAGACCGGCACCATCCAATCCCCTGGCGCGAATCTCGGCACTGGCCACAGGTGGAAGCCGTACCCTGAGCTGCTCACGGCGGCCGGGGTCTCCTGGAAGGTGTACGGGACGCCGGACGCACACCTCGGCGACAACGTCCTCCGCTACTTCCCGCAGTACCGGCCGGTCGGTGGCAACCCGACGCTCGCCGCCAACGCCTTCGGCTCCAACGCCTTTCCCGGGGACTTCGCCGCGGACGCGCTCGCCGGGCAGCTGCCGCAGGTGTCATGGGTCCTCGGCAGCCTGGTGGACACCGAGCACGCGCCCGCCCCCGTCGAGTGGGGACAGGACGACGCCCAGAAGGTCGTGACCGCACTCCTCAACTCGCCCCAGTGGCCGAACACCGTGCTGTTCATCACCTACGACGAGAACGGAGGCTTCTTCGACCACGTGCCTCCGCCTGTCCCCACCCTACCGGCGCAACGTCCCGGCGAGTTCTTCGACGTCAGCAAGCTGGGACCCACCGCCCTGAACGAGGGCGCGGGTTTCCTCAACAAGCCGATCGGGCTCGGTTTCCGCGTGCCCGCGCTGGTCATCTCGCCGTTCGCCCGCAACGCGAATCCAACCGGCGGACCGCTGGTCTGCAGCGACACGTTCGACCACACGTCGTTGCTGCGCTTCGTCGAGGCTGTCGTCAAGGTCCACGTTCCCCGCCGGGATCCCAACACCACCACGCCGGGACTGAGCCCGTGGCGCGAATCCACCACCGGCGACCTGACGAGCGCCTTCAACCTCGCTGCAGCCCCGGACACCTCCGCGCCGGTGCTGCCCCTGACCAACCGCGGCGACCCGCGGGTGGCCAGCGAGTGCCCCGCGCCCACGGGGACGCTGGCGAGCCCGAGCTTCTCCTCCGGCTACCCCGTGCCGGCAACCGCCCAGATGCCAACCCAGGAGTCGCTGCCCGGCCCGGTCAGGCGCCCCAGCGGGCCGGACCCCAACTGTCCCTCGCCGGTCGTCCCCGAGGGTGGGCTGCTGGGTGCGTGGGCGCTGCCCGCCGTGGCGGTCGGTGCCGGCGCTGTCGCCGCCTTCTTGCGGCGTCGAGGGCAGCGCAGCCCAGCCTGACCGGCGATGCGGACTGGGACGCGCCAGCTATGCTCCGGTCGGTCGGAGCCGCCAGCCGGAGGGTTGTCATGTACCGCAGCAGGTCGGTGCCACTGGTGATCGTGGTGTGGCTCGTCGTCGGGGCGGTCGTCGCCGGCAGCCACCACTACTTCGACAACCTGGGATCCTTGGGCGCGATCATCACCGCGATCCTGGTCGTTCTCCTCTGGCCACTGACCCTCCTCGGGGTGAAGATCCACATCACCACTTGAGCAGGGCTGGAGCGCACCTATACTCGCCGCCCGGAGAGGTGTCCGAGTGGTTGAAGGTGCCGCTCTCGAAAAGCGGTGAGGTTAATAGCCTCCGTGGGTTCGAATCCCACCCTCTCCGCCAATTTCGTATTCAACCCTGATATCACTGCACTCAGCAAAGCTGAGGGGGGAGCTCGCCCCTGGTGGCCGCTTGGGCCCCGCCCGAAACGCGTCAAACTAGTTCCGGTCCACCATGGCCGTTACTCCGCGTATTCGGATCTGCGGGCCGCAGGACCGAACGGCGCGGCGAGCCGCTCGCCAAGAGCGGTGCGCCGCCACCTCAATCGGCCAGCCCGGGCCGGACTTTCACGCAACTTTCCTGTAGTCGGCGTCAAATTGGCTGGTGCGCGGCTTTCGTTCGGCGTAAGGCGGTGGCGAGAAGGGCCAGCGCTTCCGCGCCACGGGATCCGGGTGCGGCGTGATAGATGGTCAGGTGTTGGCGGTCCGTATAGGGGATCGGGAGCCATTCCAGGCGGAGTGAGAGCCGACCGACCTGCGGGTGCTCGAGCCGCCTTGTGCCGCTGCGCCTCGGACGCACGTCGTGTCGCGCCCACAACTCGCGAAACCTGTCGCTGCTGCCTGACAGGTCGGCCACCAGTTCGTTCATGGCCGGATCGTCGACATCCGAGCCGACCAACGCGCGTAGCGAGATGCAACCATCGGCTTCGGCGCTGTCGAGCTCGGTCTACAGACGATGCAGAAGCTCGGTCACCATCTCGGGGTCGCCTGAATCCCACGGCCGATGAAATCTCGCCGCGGGACAGGTCAACCAGTCTGACCGACACCACCACCCGAAGGAGCCGCCATGTCGCGCGTCCGCATCCACAACTTCTCGATCTCGCTCGACGGGTTCGCCACCGGTGAGGGGCAGGCCCTCGACACGCCGTTCGGCCACGCCGGGCATCGGCTCCACGAGTGGATGTTCGCCACTCGGTTCGGCCGCCGCGAAGTCCTCGGCGAGGCGGGCGGTACCGAGGGTGTCGATCACGTGATGGCCGATCGGTACGGACCCGGGATCGGTGCGGAGATCATGGGCGCGGGCAAGTTCGGCCCTCCGGGCTGGCAGGACGACCCGGAGTGGCGCGGGTGGTGGGGCGACAACCCGCCGTTCCACACGCCGACGTACGTCCTGACCCACCGTGCGCTCCCGTCGCTGGAGATGGAGGGTGGCACGACGTTCCACTTCCTCGACGCCGCGCCAGCGGATGCACTCGAGGTGGCGCGGGACGTAGCCGACGGTCAGGACGTCCGCATCGGCGGGGGCCCGACCATGATGCGCGCGTTCATCGCCGCCGGTCTCGTCGACCATTTGCACGTCGTGCAGGTGCCGATCCTGCTCGGCCGCGGTGTTCGGCTGTGGGACGGCCTGGAGGCGTTGGAGCAGCAGTACGACGTGGAGGCGGTCTCGACGCCCCGCGGCGTCACCCACCTCACGTTCACCCGATGACGAGGACGACCTCACGGCGGCACGTCGCGGTCATTCCTGCACACGGAACTGTGGGCACGTGCCGGAGGCGTCAGCTATCGCAACCTCGGCGTCGAGGACTGCGGAGACCCGCTACCTGACTGGTTCTTCACCGAGGGCGTCGAGCTCGTCCTCGACCACTGCGTGGCCACCTCAGCGGGATACTCATCCTCTGTGAGTCAGAGGTACACCGCAGCCCCACAGTCGGCCCAAGGCGGCGGCGAAGATCACCGACGACCTCGACGTGCTGCTGGCCTTCTACGACTACCCGCCGAGCACTGGATCCACCTGTGCACCACCAACCCGATCGACTCCACGTCGGCCAGCCGAACGGCGTGGACGTGGATCAGATCGGCGCAGGGGGAGCGAAGAGCTCGATCGGAATGCCGTCAGGATCGTGGACCGTCAGACCAGAGCCGAAGGGTAGGTCGGCGATGCCTCCGTGTGGGATGTGACGCTCGGCGAGCCACGCCGCCCATTCATCG
>NZ_JAEKNS010000039.1:0-6929 GCF_016464765.1 Candidatus Aeolococcus gillhamiae
CCGCGAGCTGCACATCTACAACACCGATCGCACTCACCAGGGCCGGCGCACCAAGGGCCTCACCCCAGAGCAGGCTCTGACCGACCGTAACCTATGGCTCTAAGCACCCGGAGGCGTCGCTACCTCTCGGGGAGAGGACAGTCTAGACGGCTGGCGGAGCTGGCCGTCGTAGTGCGTTACGAATTTCGTGATCCCCCTGGATGACGCTGAAACTGACCCAGCTCTCCATGTGGTGCCCGGTCTGCCGGGCTGACGTGAGCGCTGGTGGACGGCGTGGGCCCCGCCGTCGAAGCGATGCCGGCGGCCCGGGTCGCGAGCGAGTCGTAGGCAGATGATTTTCCTGCTGGTCGCAATTCAGTGGCTCCACGTCCTCGGCGGCATCTTCTGGTTCGGATCGTCGCTGACCAATCACACCGTGCTCCTTCCCGCCATCAAGGCCGAGCCCGCCGAATCGCGGAGGGCGTGGTTGCAATCCTTCGGATCGCGCTACGGCCGGATCATCAGCCCAGTGGGACCGCTGACGATCGCGCTGGGAATCGTCCGCGGACTCGTGGGAACTGCGACTACGTGTTCGTGAACATGTGGAACGGCCCGGTCGGGACACCTATGGGCTACTGGGCGGTGATGAGCCTGGTGAAACGGCTGCGTCGACGGGCCGGCATCGACTTCCACCCGCATCTGTTCCGGCACACGCATGCGACAGCGCTGCTGCGGGCCGGCGTGAGGCTGGAAGTAGTCAGCGAGCTGCTAACCCACGCCTCGGTCCGGACCACGGGTATAGCCGAGATACGTGTAAAAGCGGCAATAGGCCGTAGTCAGCGGTGGACGGGCAGTAGTTCAACGCTAGGGCCGATCACGACTGGCGGCTCGCGCCCGGTGAATCACAGCGCGCTGGTGCCAGGACGGCCTGTCCGCATGCACGTCGTGTAAAGGGCTTGAGGCACCCAGCTGAAGGTCGTGTGATGGCTAGGGCGTCCGCTCGGCGAGGTACTCGGCCACCTCGTGCTGCTGATTGTGCTGCGCCCAGCCGAGAGGCGTGGCGTCGAACTCGGTGTCGCGCCCCCCCGGGTCGGCGCCCAGCTCTAGCAGCAGCTTCGCCATCTCGAGGTCGCCGGCGTACGCAGCACGGTGCAGTGCCGACGTCCGCCTGATCACGTTGACGTCGAAGCCAAGCTCCGCCATGAGCCGCACCGCCGCGAGGCGGCCCAGCTCGGCAGCCTGGATGACGCGCTCTGGAGCGGCAGCTACTGCCTGCATTGTCAGCGTGGGATCGGCGGCCAGCAGCTCATCGACAGCGGCCCGGTCGGCCCGCATGCATGCGGCCAGGAACGACTGCACCAGGTCGAGCGGCACGGGCGTGGCGCCCGCCTCGAGCAGGAGCTCAGCAATCTCGGTGTTGCCATGCCGCACCGCGATCTCGTGCGCGCTCCGGCGGCCAAGGGCCGGGTGCTCGGTGCCGTGCCCGTCGACATGGACGACGTGGCGCAGCAGGAGGTGCACCCGCTCGACCATGTTTGAGTGCACGGCCCAGAGCAACTGATCCTCGATCATCTGCTGCGGCGTGGGGTGGGCGGGCGCTAGCCGAGCATGCCAGGGGCCGCCGTCGCCGCGCCCGAGGCCATACTCGAACAGCAGCTCGAGGTGGTCGTTGACCGGATTGAACTGACGGTTGTACAGCGCCTGGCTGTCGTTCGGGTCCGCGCCCGCCTCGAGCAGCAGTCGCGCCAGCTCCATCGCGTGCCGGTGCGGCGGCTGGTTGACCGCATCCTCGCCGCCTCCGAAGGCGCCGGTCAGCGCGGTGAACGGCGAGGTCAACCCCTCCCAGAGGTAGCCGGCGTTGGGATGCGCGCCGCGGCCGAGCAGCATCCGCGCCACGTCCAGTGGGGAGTGTCGCATCTGGGTACTGTCGAGGCGAGAGTAGGCGAGGTACAGGAGCGGCTCCCATGCGTATGGACCGCCCTCACGGCCGGCCTGCGACGGGTCGGCTGCGAGCAGGGCGCGCGCCGCGGCTACGTCGCCAACCGCCGCCATCGTGTAGATGGTCGCTCTCGCGATCTGAGGGTGCTCGGCCAGCAGCTCACGGGCCCGCTGGTGCCTGGCTCTCTCGTCGCCGCCATACGTGAGGCAGGCCAGGCGCAGGAACTCGTCGGCGAGGTCGGCGGGGCCGTTGAGCGGACCGCCGACCGGCTGCTTGTGAGGCGAGCGCGAGTACCGGGCGATGGTCTCCAAGTGCCGGCGCAGCCGGGGCCAGCTCGGGAAGCCGTATCCGCGGGCAACGACGAGCTGGGCGTCGGCAAGCCGGAACGTCGTCGGCTCGCCTGGGCTGGGGTGGAGCTCGCGGACCGCTTCCAGCGCCTCGGCCGTGCCAGCGCGAACCTGTCGTTGGAGGGTTCTGGCCTCATTCTTGAGGTGCTCGAGGCTGGGGTCGTTGGGGAGATGACGGGTCGGCATAGCTGCCTCCTCTCGGAACTCGCCCTGATGTCCGCATCCTCAGGCCCAAAAGGAGGTCGACGGTCTCGGTCGTCGCGAGATCAGGTGGGCTTCGCCCTTTCCGCGGACCGGGAGCGCCCTGCGCGCTGTCCAAAACGATAGCAGGCGTCCAGGGCTCGCCCGAATTCAGGCGAACACGCCCTCGGTCACGGCCTGGCCCATCCACACCGACAAGTGCCACGAGGACTGAGAGGTCGGTGACCCCGGCCGCCAAGAGCGTCGAGGAGGTGCTGCGGTGCGGCGGATAGGAGACGACCTTGCCACCAGGGTCCAGGCGCTGATCGCCGCCATCATTCCTCCTGACAGACGCTGCTCAACCTTAACGGGCCGGACGGCGGCGGTCGGCACGGCATGTGGGTGTCGGCTGACCACGGGTACGGCAGCAGTGCCGTAGGTAGGTCGCACTTCGTTGGGAAGGCATGGCATCGATCGAGCGAACCGCCTATCCGCGCCTCAGACGGCAGGTGTCTGCTTGGGAGCTGCGCGACGCCTATGCATTGAGCCCGGACGAGATCGAGTGGGCCCGGGGATTGACGCGATCCGACGAGCACCTGCTGGCCCTGACGGTGCTGCTGAAGTGCTTCCAGGGGCTGGGCTACTTCCCGAGGCTGGAAGAGGTGCCGGCGGCAGTGGTGGAGCACGTGCGCGGCGGCCTCTACGTAGCCGAGGGGATTCCGCTCGCTCACGATTCCGAGCGCACGGCGCGCCGCCACAAGGGACTGGTGCGCGATCGGCTCGGGTTGACCGCCGACCCGGAGCGGGCGCGCACGATCGCCGAGCAGACCATACGGTCGGCGGCCGCGGTCAAGGACAACCCCGCGGACCTGATCAACGTGGCCTTGGAGGAGTTGATCCGTGCCCGGTGCGAGCTGCCCGCGTACTCGACGCTGGACCGCCTGGCTGGACGGATCCGAGCTGAGGTCAACGCGGCCATCTTCCAGCTGGTCCACGGCCGGATGAGTCCGACGGACCGGGCTCGCCTGCTGAGCCTGCTCGAACGCGACCTGGTCACCAAGCGCAGCGGCTACGACCGGCTGAAGCAGACCGCGCCGGCGGCGACGCTGTCGAGGTTCCGCGAGCACCTGGAGCTGATCGCGTGGCTGGACGCGGTGGGCGCCACGGACACCTGGTTGGCGGGGGTGCCGGCGATCAAGGTCAGCCACTTCGCCGGCGAGGCCAGGGTGCTGGACGCCAGCGAGCTGCGGGACGTGGGCGAGGTGAAGCGGATCGTGCTGGTGGCCTGCCTGCTGCACCAGGCCCGGGTGCGAGCGCGCGACGACCTGGCCGAGATGTTCTGCAAACGCATGGCGGCGATCCACAAGAAGGGACGCGAGCTGCTAGCGACGATCCAGGAGCGGCACCGGGAACGCAGCGAGCGCATGATCTCCGTCTTCGGCGACGTCCTGGCGGCCGCGCGCGAGGCACAGACTGCGGTGGACGACGACTGGCGGTTGCGCTTCGGCATCGAGGCCGCGAGCGTGCTAGAGGGCGCCGGCGGGCTAGAGGAGCTGGCGACCGAGCACGAGGAGCTCAGCGCCCACCACGGCACCAACTACCTGCCGCTCCTGGACCGCTTCTACCGAGGGCACCGTCCCCTGCTGTTCAAACTCGCGTCCGTCCTCGTGCTGGAGTCGACCAGCGCTGATCGCACACTGCTCGATGCGCTGGAGTTCGCCCTGGCCAACGAGGCCCGGACAGCGGAGCTGGTTCCCGACCATGTGGACGGGGTCGCGGTGGACAACTCGTTCGCTTCGGAAGCCTGGCAGCGGGTGATCCGGGACCGACGACGGCCGGGCAGGTTCGTTCGCCGGCACTTCGAGGTCTGCGTGTTCTCGCACCTTGCCGACGAGCTGCGCACCGGCGACGTGGCCGTGGTCGGCTCGGCGTCATACGCCAACTGGCAGACCCAGCTCCTGCCCTGGGAGAAATGCGAGCCAATGGTGGCCGGCTACGGTGCCGAAGCGGGGCTGCCGACTAGCCCCTCGGAGTTCGTGGACGGCTTGCGGACGCGGCTGGCCGAGCTGGCCGCCAGCGTGGACGCCGGCTACCCGGACAACGCTGACCTTGTGATCGACGAGGAGGGCCGGGCGGTGCTCAAGGCTCGCAAGGGCAAGGAGCGCCGGCCTTCAGCGCTGGCGCTGGAGGCGGCGATCAAGGACCGGCTGCCGGAGCGCTCGCTGCTGGACATCCTGGCCCGCGTGAGCCGGGCTACCGGCTGGCACCGACACTTCGGGCCGCTCTCGGGCTCGGACCCCAAGCTGGCCGATCCTCTAGCGAGGTACATCCTGGTGGCGTTCACCTACGGCTGCAACCTGGGCCCGAGCCAGGCGGCGCGGCATCTTCGCGGCCTGGTAACCGCGCACGAGCTGGGCGCCACCGCCCGCAGACACGTCACCGCCGAGAAGCTGAACCTGGCCCAGGCCGACGTCGTCAACTGGTTCGCGCAGCTGGACCTGGCACGTTTCTGGGGCGACGGCTCCAGCGTGGTCGCCGACGGGACCAAGTACGAGATCTACGTCGACAACCTGCTGGCCGAGTACCACATCCGCTACGGCGGCTATGGCGGCATCGCCTATCACCACGTCGCCGACAACTACATCGCCCTCTTCTCCCGCTTCATCCCCTGCGGTGTGTGGGAGGCGGTCTACATCATCGAGGCCCTGCTCCAGAACCTGAGCGACGTCCAGCCCGACACCATCCATGCGGACACCCAGGGCCAGTCGTTCCCGGTGTTTGGACTTGCCTACTTGCTGGGCTTCGACCTCCTGCCCCGGATTCGCAACTGGAAGGAACGCACCTTCTTCCGGGCCGACCAGGAGACCCGCTACACCCACATCGACGCCCTCTTCGGGGAGCCGGGGCGGAACGTGATCAACTGGCGCCTGATCGAGACCCACTGGCAGGACCTGATGCGGGTCGTGCTCTCTATCCGCGAGGGCAGGCTGTCCTCCGTGACGCTGCTCCGCCGCCTGCGCTACGACTCCAAGAGGAACCGCGTCTACCGGGCCTTCCGGGAGCTGGGCCGCGTGATCGCCACCCTCATGCTCCTGCGCACCATCTCCGACCCGGAGATGCGCGAGCAGACGGGGCGGGCGATGACCATGGTCGAGTCCTACAACGGCTTCGCGAAGTGGGTCTTCTTCGGCAACGAGGGCGTGATCGCGGACAACGACCCCGACGAGCAGGAGAAGGCGATCAAGTTCAACGACCTGGTGGCCAATCTGGTCATCCTCTCCACCACCCTGGACATCTCGGCTGCGGTCAACCAGCTGCTCGCCCACGGCTTCCCAGTGCTCGCCGAGGACCTGGCGACGATCTCCCCCTACCAGAAGGACAACGTGAAGCGCTTCGGCGAGTACATCCTCGACATGAGCGCTGCGGCGGGCGAGCTCGACGGTCACCTGGAGCTCAACGCGGACCTGGTCCAGCCACGAGTGGGGATCGCGGGCTCCGGCTCCTCGCCGGATGGGGCGACTTCCGAGAACCAGCATTCTCGGAAGTAGAATGCCGGAATGGCTTCCGAGAACGCGCTCCAGCCTGCACGCCAGAGGCGTCGATCCACTTCCGAGAACAGGCAGCCCTCCCCAACTAGCCGGAGAGGAGCCTCCGGCACGCCTCTGGCCCCGAGCATGGCCAGCCTGCTTGAGGAGTACCGGGCCCCTCTGGCCCGGGCTCCGCTGAGCCCCGAGTCCCGCCGGACCTACCTGTCCAAGGTCCGCCAGTTCCTGGCCTGGCTCGGAGCCGCGGCCCTGGACGGCGACCCGCTCGCCGACGCCGCGGCGCGCGACTGGGCGGTCCGTGACTACCGCTCACACCTGCAGGTGGTTGCGAAGGCGGCACCGGCCACCGTCAACGGCGCGGTGGCCGCGGTCGACGACTTCTACGCCCGGCGAGGCCTGGGGCCGGCCAGGGCCGAGCGGGTCGAGCTGCCGCGCCAGGCGCCTCGGGCGCTCGACAAGCGAGCCTCTCTGCGCTTGCTGCGTGCCGTCGAGGCGCACCTGGCGCCACGCAACCGGGCGCTCGTCGGCGTCCTCTTCTACGCAGGCGCCAGGATCAGCGAGGCCGTGCGGCTCGACGTCGACGACGTCCGGCTCTCAGCGCGCAAGGGCACCCTGCGCCTGCTGGGGAAGGGCGGCAAGGTGCGCGAGGTGCCGGTCCATGCCCAGCTGCGCACCGACCTCGCCCTCTGGCTCGAGGAGCGGCCCAACTGGCCAAACCCCGACGGCACGTCGGCGCTGTTCCTCAACCAGCGCGGCGAAAGGCTCTCCGTTCGGGGCGCCAGCGACCTCGTCGCTGCGATCGCCGAGGCTGCCGGCCTGGATGACGAGACCACGGCCCATATCCTCCGGCACACCTTCGCCACCACCCTCGTCCGGGGCGGCGCCGATCTGGTCCTGGTGGCCGAGCTCCTCGGCCATGCCCGGCTCGAGACCACGCGC
>NZ_JAEKNS010000104.1:0-11096 GCF_016464765.1 Candidatus Aeolococcus gillhamiae
GACGCGCCAGCCACGGCCCGGCTGCGCCCCGCCGCGGCCCACAACGTCGCCGCCGGCGTTCAGATAGAAATTGCGAGCGCCGGCTCCCTCGAGCATCGCCGCGGCGCGATCGACGGACCATCCCTTGACGAGCGCTGACGGCAGTACCTCCGCGTGCTGGACCGCACTGTGGCCGCCGTCCTCACCGCGATGGAAGGAGGGTGAAGGCCGCCTCCCCCTCTCGCGCCTGGCGCGGCGGCCGTGGAGGCGCCTGCACAAGTACGTCGAGGCGCTCGATGACGAGCCCGCCGACGCTGAGCTGCATCGCATCCGCAGCCTCGCCAAGCGGGCGCGGTACGCGGCCGACGCCTGCGTGCCCGCCGTCGGCAACGCGGCGGCTGAAAGCGCCGCGTTGCTGGCCGCGCTGCAGACTGTGCTCGGGGAGCATCACGACGCGGTCGTCACGCGAGACTGGCTGCAGCGCCAGGCGGGGGTGATCGCGAGCATCTCCTTCGTGGCGGGAGAGATGGCTGCGCTCGAGCTGGGGCACATCGGCGTTGCGGCAAAGCGCTGGCGGGTTGAGTGGGGCAGCGCCTCACGCTCAGGGAATTGGCGATGGCTGCGCAGCTGATCCACGTCGTCCGCCACTCACACTCTGGCGAACGCGGCGCATGGACTCACGACGACGACCTGCGTCCCCTGTCCGATCGGGGCTGCATCCAGGCCGAACGTCTCGCATCGACCCTGGCCGTCAGGCCGCCCGCGGTCGTGTACTCGAGCCCTTCACTGCGCTGCGTCGCGACGGTGCTGCCGCCGGCGCGCGCCCAACGGCTCCCGCTGGCCACGCTGGCCGTGCTGTACGAGGGTGGAATGGCGACAGCGATGCTCGAACGCCTGGCACAGGAGCCCTCGGCGGTGGTGGCCTGCACCCGCGGCGACATCCTCGCCGACCTGCTCGACCTCATGGTCAGAAGCGGACTGCGGCTCGGCTCAACGCGGGCAGAGAAGGGATCGACATGGACCATCGAGGTCGACGCCGCTCGGATCAGGTCGGCGCAGTACGCGCCACCCCCTTGACCTGAGCGCGCGACCTCCACCGTCATCGTTGCGGTCGGTGGACTGCAAAGCATGCCTGATGAGCTCGACGCGGTCGGTGGTGATCGAGTCCACGCCGACGTCAGCCACCATGCGCGCCGCGAAGGGGTTGTTCACCGTCCATGTGTTGAGGTGCAGGCCGAGGCCGTGCGCCTCCGCGACGAGCTGCTCGGACACGATCCAGTGATGGGCGCAGATGCCCGCAGCGCCGGCCTCGGCGTAGGTGTGCCTCACTCCTGGGGAAGCCGCTCGCGCCAGAGCAATCCGCCGAGACGGCTGAGGCTGTCACGCGGAGCGCGGCGCACCTGCAGCGCCGCTCGACTGACATCCGCAGCACCGCGTCGGAGCCCGTCGAGGCTGGCGTGGCTGCGCCACAACCCGGCGACGACACGGTGCGCACGGTCGCTGCGGCTGCCGCCGATATCCGGAAAGGAGGGCCAGCGCGCAACGCTCGGCGCCGCGAAGCGCAGGTGGAGCAGCCACGGAACGTTCTCGGTACATGTCGCGAAGTCATCGAGGTCAGAACGACCACGAAACCAGAGTCCGAGCAGCTGTGCGGCCCGAGCGGTCGTGATGTCAAAGAGGATCGGCACCCGACCGTCGAGATGCTCCACGGCCTCGTCGACGGTGAGTATCCCCGGATCGCTGCAACGAAGCTCCGCCATCTCGACGTCAGCGATGAGGCGACCGTCCCGGCGGCAGCCGTCGTGGCGGACGACCAGCTCGGAGTCCGCGGTGCTGCAGATGTCCAGCTCCAAGCGATCGACATCCGTCACGAGCGCTTGGTCGAGGTGTGCGCCCGTCGGTGAGCCACCGTTGGCTTCGACGGCCAACCCGGCATGGCCGATGACTTGCATGAATGGCGACGGGTGGTCACCGGGGAGACCCGGGATGTGCCGAGCCATGCCTGGTCGCTTCAGCGTTCCGGCGGGGGACCTGACCACGCGATCACCCTAACCGCAGCGGGGTTAAGCAGTTGTTGGCTTCTCGTTCAGAGTTGTGGGGGACCTGTCCGCTGCATCGAGACGGTCGAGCCGGTATCCAACCCCGAAGACGGTGGTGACGCGAAATGGCAGCGTGTTGAAACGTTCGAACTTCTCGCGCAGCCAGCGGATGTGCACGTCGACGGTCTTGTGGTCGCCAAAGAACTTGCTGCCCCAGACCCTGTGGATGATGGTGGACCGCGACAGCACCCGCCCGGGGTTGCCGAGCAATAGTGAGAGGAGATCGAACTCCTTGGGCGTGAGATGGACGTTCTCAGCGCCCACCCGTACGGTTCTTGCGGCGCGGTCGAGACGGAAGCCACCGAAGTCCTCGATCTCACCCGTGTCCTGCCGTTGCACACCGGTCAGCTCCGCACGACGGAGCATGGCCGCGACTCTGGCGAGCAGCTCGTTGAGCGAGAAGGGCTTGGTGACGTAGTCGTCGGCGCCCACCTGCAGGCCGACCACCTTGTCAAGCTCGCTGGCCTTGGCGGTGAGCATGAGGATGGGCGTGCTCATCTCCGCACGCAGCACCCGGCACACCTCGAGACCGGTCATCTCGGGGAGCATCAGGTCGAGCAGGATGAGATCGGGCCGACGCTGCCGGGCGAGCTCGATACCCGCCGTGCCCGTCCCTGCCTCGCTTACCTCATAGCCCTCGCGCGTCAGGTTGTAGCGCAGTGTCTCCCTGATGTTCTCCTCATCCTCAACGACCAGGATCCGTTTGCGTCCTCGGCTGACGCTCATCAGCCGAGCTCTTCGACGTTTCCTGTCTCGAGGAAGACGAGGTCCTCCGCGAGGTTGGTCACGCGATCCGCGATGCGCTCGAAGTTCATGGCCACCAGGATCATCTGTGTACCGGCGTAGATGTCACGCGAATTCGCCACCATGAGCTGGAGAATGTCGTCGACGATGCGGTGGTACATGCGATCCACACGGTCGTCGCGCGAAGCGATCTCGCGAGCGCGGTCGATGTCGCGGGCCACCAGTGCGTTGAGCATGTCACGGACCTGCTCCGCGCAAGTTCGCGAGAGCACGGCGAGGTCGACGGGTGCTCCCAACGGCGGCAGGTCGGCGAGGTTGCGACTGATCCGAGCCACGTTGACGCAGTGGTCTCCCATCCGCTCCAACTCGTCGGACATGTGCAGAAACCCCAGGATCTCGCGTAGATCACGGGCCACGGGCGCCTGGGTGAGAATCACGGAGAGACAGTGCTCGTGCACCTCCGCCTGGCGGGCGTTGAGCACGGCGTCATCGGCGATGACCGCCGACGCCATCTGCACGTCTCGATCGATGAGAGCGCGCGTGGCGTGGTCAATGGCCCGATCGACCATCTCTCCCATCTCCAGCACCAGGTCGCGGATCTGGCGCTGCTCGATCTCGAGCGAGGGCCGATGCGGGTGCGCCAGGGGCTCCATCAACCGAAGCGACCCGTGATGTAGTCCTCCGTGCGGCGGTCCTGGGGCCGGTTGAAGAGCTCACGCGTGGTGTTCATCTCGACCAGCTCACCGGCGCGGCCTTCGCCCATCAACATGAACGCGGTCACGTCGCTGATCCTCGCCGCCTGCTGCATGTTGTGGGTCACGATGATGATGGTCACCTCGTCGCGGAACTCGCGCATCAGCTCCTCGACACGCAGGGTGGCGATCGGATCCAGCGCGGAGGTGGGTTCGTCCATGAGGATGACCTCCGGTTCCACCGCGAGGCTGCGTGCCAGGCAGAGGCGCTGCTGCTGTCCGCCCGACAGCCCCAGCGCGGACTTGTCGAGACGATCGTTGACCTCGTCCCAGAGACCGGCGCGGGTCAAGGCGCGCTCCACGGGTTCAGCGAGCTCGCGCTTCGAGCAACGCTTCTCGAGGCGCAGCCCGTAGGCAACGTTGTCGAACACGGACATTGGAAAGGGGTTGGGTCGCTGGAACAGCATGCCCATCCGGCGTCTCAACGCGATGACGCCCGCCGGATCCGTCGGCGCAGCAACGCCCTCGAGGAGGACCTCGCCCTCAGTACGGTAGCCCGGGACGAGGTCGTTCATGCGGTTGAGAGCGCGGAGAAGGGTGCTCTTGCCGCAGCCGCTCGGACCGATGATCGCCGTGATCCGTCCCTTGGCGGCCGAGAAATCGACCTTACGCAACGCCTGAAACTCGCCATACCAGGCATCGAGGCCGTGAGTCTCGACCGCAGGAGAGGGGGGGACGTCGGTCGCCACTGCAGGGACGATATCGGAACCAACCTCGATGCGGAACGCAGCTGACATCTAACGGCTCCTTGGCGGCTGCTGCGTGCGGACCGGTTCCAATGAAAAGGCGGTCGCGTTGAAAGTGAGCACCCGGAGTTGAGACTCTTCCAGGCGGCTCGAGTCTGGCACATCCGCGAGGAGCTCAACCTTTCTCATCGCGAGACCTTGCTTCTCCGCGCGAAGAACCGCGCGATCGTGGTCAGGAGAAGAACGATGGCAACAAGCGTGAGCGCGCCTGCCCATGCCCGCTCCTGGTTGGCCCGGTAGCCGCTGATGGCGTTGCTGAAGATCTGCAGTGACAGCGTCGACATCCTCTTGCCGGGATTCGTCTCTGTGAAGAGGTCGTTGCCCAGCGCGGTGAGAAGGAGGGGCGCCGTCTCGCCCATGGCGCGGGCCACGGCCAGCATCAGCCCGGTGATGATGCCCGACAGCGCCGTCGGCAGCACCACTCGAGTCACGGTTTGGCGCTTGCTGGCCCCCAGCGCGTCACTCGCCTCGCGCATCTCCGCCGGGACGAGCTTCAGCATCTGCGTGGTCGTGCGGATGATCAGCGGGAGCATGACGATGGCCAGGGCCAACGACCCGGCGAACCCCGAGAATCCGAAGTGGATCACCCAGATCGAGTACACGAATGCGCCGGTGACGATGGTCGGGATGCCGATGAGGATGTCGGTGAAGAAGTCCACCGCCTTCGACCAGCGACCCCGTCCGTATTCGGAGAGGTACACGGCGGAGAGGATCCCGATCGGGATCGCGAGCAGCGCAGCGATTCCGACAACGATGAAGCTGCCGATGATGCCGTTGGCGAATCCACCGCCACCCGCGCCGGGGATGCCGGGCGGGTTCTGGACAAGAAACGATGGTCCGATGTACTGCAGACCTTTCGCGGCAACGTAGATCAGCACCCAGGCGAGCACGCCAATGGTCAAGGCCATGAGGAGCATCAGCACAGCTGTCACCACGCGGCTGCGCCGACGGCGCGCGGCAAGGGTGCGCGAGACTGTCGCCGGGACCGTGGTCACAACGCGGCCTGTGCGTTGACGATGCGGCGGGCAATGACGTTGACGATCAGCGCCACCACGAGAAGCCAGAAACCAACCACAAACAACGCGGACAGGTGGAACGGCTCGGTCGCCTCTGTGAACTCATTGGCGATCACGCTCGACATGGTGGCGCCCTGGGACAGGACGCTCTTGTTGATGCCGAGCACGAAATTCCCAATGACCATGGTGACCGCTATGGTCTCGCCGAGGGCACGCCCCAAACCGAGGATCGAGGCGCCCATGATGCCGCCGCGTGAGGGCTTGAGCACCGCGACTTTCACCATCTCCCAGCGAGTGGCACCGAGAGCAACCGCCCCCTCCTTCCAGGCCAACGGGGTGGTCTGGAAGATCTCGCGGCAGACCGCGGTGATGATGGGCAGCACCATGATCGCCAGGACGATGCCAGCGGCGAAGTAGGAGTAGCCGAAAAATGGGCCGGAGAAGATGACGCCGACCCCGGGTATTTTGCCAAGTGTTCCCGCCAGAAAATTGCCTACCGGCTTCAGGGCGGGAAGCAGCGCAAAGATCCCCCAGAACCCGTACACGACGCTCGGCACCGCCGCTAGAAGGTCGACCAGGGACGACAGAGGTCGCCGCACGCGTGCGGGCGCGAAGTTGGTGATGAACAGTGCGACGGACACAGCAATCGGAACGGCGATGAGCATCCCAATCAATGAGGTGATCAAGGTCCCGTATATGAACTGAAGGATGCCGTATGGGTTGGGCGATGTCTGACTCGGATCGGCTTCGGAGGGTGCCCATCGCGTGGATGTGAGGAAGCTGAAGAACCCGTAGTGGCGCATCGCGTCAAGACCTTGCACCAGCAGGAAAGCGACCATGCCGGCGATCAAGAGCAGCACGAGGCTCGCACACGCCGTGACCAGCAGGCGGAAGAATCCGTCACCTCGCAGCCAAGGGACGATCGCCTGCCGGCCACGGGGCGCCGCCGGTGCTGGCCGGATGTCGACGGCGCTCATTGCTTGGGTTAATTCCCCCCTGTGGCGATCACGGAACGACCGGCGATCCGTTCAGCGTCATCTTCTTCAGCTGCGCGAGGCAGCGCTGCTGAAGATCCTTGCCGAGCGGCGTGTAGTTGAGAGCGATGGTCTGATCCTGGCCGGTGGTCAGCACCCACGAGAAGAAGTTGACAAGCGCCGCGGCCTTGGCGGCGTCGGTCTGATTCTGGTAGATGAGCGCCCAGGTGGTGCCGGTGATCGGGTAGGCCTGCGGGTCGCTGGCGTCGGTCAAGTCGATGCGAAGGTCGTCAGGGTAGGTGACGCCGTTGGTCGCATTCAAGACGGTCTTGATGCAGGGCTCGATGTAGCTCCCCGCCTTGTTCTTGACGTCAGCGTACGGCAGGTTCTGGGTGAGGGCGTAGGCGAGTTCGACGTACCCGATGGCGCCGGGTGTCTGCTGGACGGCACCCGACACGCCCTCGTTTCCCTTGCCTCCGATCCCGTTCGGCCAGGCTACCGTCTTTCCCCGGCTCTTGTTCGCCCCGCCGAGGGTGGACACCCACGTCGGACTCTCCTTAGTGAGGTAGTCGGTGAAGATGTCGGTGGTGCCCGAACCGTCGGACCGGTGCACGGTCGCGATGGGGCTGCTCGGGAGAGTAATCCCCGGGTTCTGCGCGGTGATCGCGGGGTCGTTCCAGGTCGTGATGACTCCGGCGAAGATCTTGCCGATCGTCTCGCCGTCGAGCTTCAGACCCTTCGACACGCCCTGGAGGTTGTAGGTGACCACGACCGGGGCCAGTACCAAGGGAACCTGCAGGATGGGTCCCTTGGCCTTGGCGATGTCGGTGTCCTTCATGTAGGCGTCGGAATCGCCGAAGTCGACCGTGCCGGCGTCAATCTGTGCGATCCCTCCGCCGGATCCGATGGACTGGTACGCGACTTGGACGCTCTTCTGCTGCGCGTACGTGGATGACCAAGCCGACAGCATCGGCGCCACGAAGGTCGAGCCCGCGCCGCTGAGCGTCGTCGCCTGGTTCGGCTGCACGTGAAGGCCATTGGTGTAGCCGGGCTTCGCGGTGGTGCCCTGGCACACCGCCGTCGCGCCGGGGGTGGAAGATGTGGCTGGCCCGCCGCTCGTCGTGGTGTCGGTTCCTCCGCAGGCGGCGAGAGCCGCGGTCAGGGCTGTGGCCACGGCGGTCATTCGCAGAGCGTTCGCTTTCACTATTCCCTCTCTTGAGACGTATATTCCAGGTCGGCGTACCGGTGTCCCAGCCCGATCCTCGCTGCCCCGTGGAGAGGCGCGGGTTATCTGCAGGTTGTGCTTTGGTTAAGACGCGCGCGTGCCGCTGGCCACCCGTTCGCACACGTTTTCGTGGGACGCCGTGGAACGCGAGCGACCTATGCTCCTCCCGTGCAGCACGCCCGATGGACGGATTCGATACGGCTCGCCGACGTGCTTGCCGACGTCCTCGAGGATTCGGATGAGGGCCTTCTGCTGGTCGACTACGAGGGGCTGATCCGCTTCGCGTCACCCACGGCCCTGCGCCATCTCGATCTCCGCGAGGATTCGATCGGCCGAGCCATCGCGGAATGTCACGGGGATTACCGCCTTATCCGGCTGCTCACCTCCGCGGGCGCCACCGACGAAGTCATCGAGGCGCACTGGAGCACCATGGACCGCGAGCTCTCCGTGCGCGCGCGTCGGATCGCACGCCCCGGCGCCGGAGTGCTTCTCTGGGTCCGCGACGAGACGCGCATCCATCATCTCGAGAAGATGCGCAGGGACTTCATCAGCAACGTCTCGCATGAGCTGCGCACCCCGCTCGCTGCGATGCGCGTGATGGCCGAGACGCTTCTGGCCGGGGCGCTGGAGGACGGCCCGGCGGCGCACGAGTTCGTGCACAGGCTCGGGCTGGAGGTGGAGCAGATGTCGCAGATGGTCGAGGAGCTTCTGGAGCTGAGCGCGCTCGAGGGCGACCAGCGACCTGCCCCCGAGGAGGCTGTCCCGGTGGTGGACCTGCTCATCGCCGTCGATCGACTGCGCCCACTCATCGAGGACAAGGCCATCAACCTGGGGTTCGATGTGCCTGCCGACATCCCGCCGATCCGCGGCGACGTGGCCCACCTCCAGCACGTGCTTCGCAACCTCGTCCACAACGCGGTGAAGTTCACGCCAGAGGGCGGCACGATCACCATAGCCGCGCGCGCCGTCGACGATGAGCAGGTTGAGTTGCGCTGCACGGACACGGGGGTCGGCATCCGCGCCGACGACCTGGCGCGCATCTTCGAGCGCTTCTGGAAAGCCGACAGCTCTCGGCGTCGCGATGGCGAGGGCTCCGGCCTCGGCCTGGCCATCGCCCGACACGTCGTGGCCGCGCACCAGGGAACCATCCGGGTCGAGTCGGAGGTGGGCCACGGCGCCACCTTCATCGTCACGCTGCCCGCCTGGGCGGGCGCCGCCTCCACCGCGCGCTGAGCGTCAGGCGGGAAACCGAGCGGCGTTCAGCCACGCCGGCGGCGCGCGCCCGTCGACGATGCGCTCCGCCAGCACGGTTGCGGCGTTGACGGCAAAGCCCATGCCGTGACCTGTGTAACCCGCGCACACATGGACGCGGGTATACCTCGGCGGAAGCCCCACCAGCGGCAGTCCGTCCGCGCTGAAGCCCATGGTCCCCGCCCATCGATGCGTCACCGGGGTGGTCACGCCGAGCACGCGCAGCTGCTCCTCGAGGTGGGCCTGCACCACGTCAGTGGTGGTCAGCTCGTAACCGACCTCCGTGACGAGCGCGCGGTCCCGAAAGCCGCCCACCAGGACAGAGTCATCGTCGCGCTGGCGCCAGTAGCGATGGCCCCAGTCGGCGTACACGGGCCGCGGGACCACGGGCGGCGCGGGCGCCGAGGCCAGCATCTGGGCACGAATGGGCTCGATGGGGATGCCGGGGAGCAGCTGCGCCGTCCACGCGTTGGTCGCGAGCACGACTGCCCCGGTCGTGATTGATGCATCACGAAGATGTGCGGTCGCCGAGTTCTCGCCATCCTCGACGGCAACCACAGGCTGGTCCTCGAAGATCCGCTCCGCGTGCGGCGCTGCCAGTCCGCGCACCAGGCGCACCGGGTCGATCTCACCGTCGGCGGGGTTGGCCAGGACGCAGACGGCGCCGGGCACCTCCGCGGCGGGATCGAGCGCGCCGGGCAGACCGTCCTCGGCGAGGAGGGTGGCCGACGCGTCCAGCGCAGCCGCCTCGGTTGCGTCGAGTGCGGCGGTGACACTGCAATGAGCAGCGCGCACAAGGCCCGAGCGGAAACCCCTCGCCGCAGGCGACTTGTCTTGGGGGTTGAAGCGGAGGCCGCGCGCTGCTTGGATGCCACGTCAGCGATCAACGCCTCACATCAGGAGGACACCTCGTTCTTGGCCCGGAAGCAAGCCCTCGTGGCTGCCGTGATCAGGAGCCGACACCCCCTGCGGGCTCCGAATCGTCAGGGCTCACGTCCAGACGCTGGCCCCTCTCGTTGGCGTGGCTCCTCTTGAGGATGGCGTTGTCAGGTCGATCGAGGCCACATCACCTCAGGTGGTGTGGCGCGGCACCATGGGGAGCGGAGTGAGACCGATCTCTCGCGGCGTTGGGCCGGGCGGAGTGGGAATGTCAGCGAGGCGGTCGAGGAGACGCTGCACCGCAGCGCCTCCCTCCTCCACCGCAGCTCGTTCGTCATCGGTCAAGGGAATCTGGACCAACATTCTCCGGAGGTTGCCCTTTGCCTCGAGTAGCTCTGCCTGTGTTGACTGCTTGGGAACGTAGAGCTCACAGCGCGCGCATGCCATGCGATGCGGGCACTGCTCGAAGAAGTTGTATGTGCAGTACCCATGACCGAGGTCGAAGTGTTGCCACGGCGTGCCGGAGGCCGCCGCGCCGCTCTGGACGGCGTCACGATCCACGAGAACCTCAATGGCTCTAACGTTGCGCGCGAAGTAGCCCGCGTCGCTGTATGCCTTGGCCAATGTCATCGGCGTGATGCGTGCATAGTGCTGCGTGCTGCTGGGACACCGATGTCCCAGCCACGCCTGAAGCTCGAAGAGCGTCATCGGGTCCTTGGCGTTGTACAGCTGACTGGCGATCGTCGAGCGGGCGCGGTGGCTGGTGATTCGGCCCCGCGCGTCATCGATCGGCACTCCTGCTTTGCGACAGAGGGTGGGGATGATCGCGTCATTGATGTAGGTGTGGCCCACCCTGTGCCCTCTGTAGGAAAAGAGGGGTGCGAACGGGGCTCCGGTTAGGGCTGCTCGGTCCCGGCGGTACAGGTGAGGCTGCTGCACCCTGGTTCGTGACACGTGCGCTGACACTCTCTGCGCGAATGCGGGTGGCGTCGGTTGCCGTCGGCAGCCGTGTGGATCATGCAGCCCAAACTCGTCCGGTCGTCTGCGGTCCCTCCTGTACGTCAGCCGCCCCAGCTTGAAAAACGGCGGCGAATCGCCCGATGCGACGTAGTGGATTCCTCGCGGGTAGAGGTCGCCGCTCGGAGAGTTGACTCGCGGCGCGAGGTCGCTCCCCCCGTGGCCCGCAATGTTCCCCGACCATTGCGGGCTGCTGGCAGCCTCCTCATACTCGAGTCGATGGCAACCTCAGTACAGGTATGGGAAGGTGATCTGTACGCCGGGACGCTACCACCGATCTGCGCGCTCACCGGCGAGGCGACCAGCGGCCTGGACCAAGTGCGATACCGAACCACGCCGCGCTGGGTAGTCCTCTTGATCTTCTTCGGGTTCGTCCCCTTCCTAGTAGCATGGCTGCTGACTCGCCGGGTGGCG
>NZ_JAEKNS010000153.1:0-6228 GCF_016464765.1 Candidatus Aeolococcus gillhamiae
GACGCGGGGTCTCCGGGCCCCGCGTCGGCGGCGTCAGCGCGCACGGAGCAGGTCGAGGTCCGCTCCGGAGACACCCTCTGGGGCATCGCCGGGCGCGAGCTTCACAACCTCACCCGATGGCCGGCGATCTGGCAGGCCAACAAGGATCGCGTCGAGGCTGATGGGCGGAGGTTCGAGGACCCGCACTGGATCTATCCCCACTGGCAGCTTGATGTGCCGGGGGCGGTTGCCGAGCCGCCGAGCGCGGCGATTCCGCCCGTCACGACCCCGACACCCCCGCCTGCCACCTCGCCAAGCCCCGTCACCCCAACCCCTACACCAGCGTCGTCGACGCCAGCCATCGCACCATCGCCGGCCAGCACCGCACCCGCCGCGCTCGGCGGCCCGCGCCCGAACGCCTCGCCGACCGGTCAGCCCGGGGGCGGCGGCAGCGCGACCGCGTCGGCAGGATGGACCGTGACGCTGGCCCGGGACGGCCTGATCAGTGGCGGCCTAGCGGCCGGTCTGGCCACCTTGTTGCTCGCCGCCCAACGCTACGAGCGCTGGCGACGGCGCCCGTCCGACCAAAGGCGCTCTCGAGTGGCCCTGATGGCCCGACGCCCCAATATGCTGCGCATCCGCGGCGCCCTGGCTGCGGCCGCGGAGCGGGCCCACGCCGACACCGACGACGACACTGGATCAGCGCCGAGCGCTGGAGATCTCCAGGCCGCCCTGGCCTCGGTGCAGATGGTGCCTGGGCGGATTCTGGTCGGCCAGCATGGAGTTGGTGGCGACGAGGTGATCGTCGACATCGACGAACTCAACGCTGTGGTGCTGGGCGGCGCCGGCGCTGATTCGGTGGCCCGAGCCCTGCTGCTCTCCTTTCTCGTCCACCACCCATGGGAGATGGCCCACGCAGTAATCGGCGGCAACGCGGCGAGTGTGCTGATGGCCGGAGCGGCAGCCGCCCCCGGTCTCCAACTCCATCCCGAGATCGACGCCTTCCTGACCCAGCTTGAGGGGGAGGTCGGCTATCAGCGCCGCATCCTCGACCGCGACCAGCTCGATGACTGGAGGCAGCTGGCCCACGGCGGCGACCCGCTGCCAGCGCTCATGGCTGTCGTTGGCGCCGACGACCTCAACCCCGCTCATCTCGAGCGCCTCCGCGCCGTGATCTCCCACGCCAGAGGGTGCGCCATCGCAGTGATCGTGCTCGGCTCGGCCGGTCAGCTTGTTGGGGGCCATCCGCTGGTGGTCGACGGTGACGGCACCGTCGAGCCCACGAGCGCCGGAGTGGTCAACGGGGCCAGCCTCCTCTACCACGTCGCCGCAGCGGAGGCCGAGGAGCTGCTCGCCGTGGTCGCCGCCGGCCGCGGGCCCGACATCGTCCCCGAGGTCAGCGCCGATGAGGAAGAGGCCGTCACCGTCATCGACGAGCCTGGCGAGCTCCGCCAGCCGTTCCGCGCCGCGTCGGTCTCGGTGGCGATGGCCGCCCTTGAGATGCGAGCCGTCGACGTGCGCATCTTTGGCCGAGTCCGCGTCCGCGTCAACGACAACGAGGTGGAGAAGGGGCTGCCCGCCAGCGGCCGGCAGGTACTCGCTCTCCTCGTGGTCCGGGGCGAGCTGACCGAGGCCCAGGGCGTCGACGCCTTTAGCGCCAGCAACCCGAGCAGCTACTACGCCAATCAGTGGGCCGCTGGGACTCGCAAGACCAGGGCGGCGCTCCGGGAGCTGCTCGGCGATCGGGGCGTCGACTGCCTGCCGTGCGTGGGCGGCCGCTTCCGCCTCAACGAGGAGATCATCTCCTCCGACTACGGCCGGCTGGTCGCGGGACGCGCGGCCGCCCGGCAAACCGCTGACCCCGAGGCGCGCCGGGCCATCCTCGCCGGCGCTACCCAGGACGTCCGCGGCGAGCCCTTCGCCAACGCCGCCTATAACTGGGTCATCGAGGACGAGACGGCTGTTCGCAGCATGGGAATGGCGGCACTCGAGGAGCTCGCCACCCTGCACGCCACTGCTGGCGACCTCGACGCCGCCGTGGAGGCCCTCGACCAGGCGCTGAGCCTAGATCAAGACCCCGTCGAGGCCATCTTCCAGAAGATGCTCGTGCTCCAGCATCGCTTGGGCCACGGCGAGGCCGTGCGCGACCTCTATCGACGCCTGCAGCACCAACTCGCGCTGCGCTGTGATCGCGACCCCAGCGTTGAGACCGATTCGCTCATGGAATCGCTCCGTTCCACCCCGCGCCTGGTCGCCGGTTGACCCAAAGGATGCCATCACCGGAGCGGTGACGGCGGATGCCAGCATAGAAACAAGTTCAGCGCCCCAACTTCGAGCAACCGGCGCTGTCGCCCAATGCGGGACGTCAGGCACCGCACTGCCGGGTCGTCGGTGGTTGTCAGCAAGGGCGGTCGATCGCCGGCGGTGGCGCAGCGGTGCACTCCGCCTTCAGAGGCGTGTCGCACGCTGGCAGACGGAGAGTCGGCACTCAGGCACCCAGAGGGTGGGTATCCAGCGTGGTAAGCGCCAACTGCCCCGGGGGCCTCAGATCACGGGAGAGACTCTCGATGCCGCGCGACGCGGGGCGCACTCCACCGCCGGGTGGAAGGTTGCCTACGAGTGATCGATGGTCGTGGTCGTCGTGTCCCCAGGACCCACGGTTGTCGTGCGACGACGTGTGAAGCCGCCCCACGAGGACCAGAAAAACATGGACAGCACCGTTCCCAGGACGCCGACCGCGAGCAGGATGAGACCGATCGTGTGCAGATTCACCCCCGCGCCAGACGTGTCGACATTGACCGCAAAGGCGAGAATCGCGCCGACCGCGATCAAGACGATTCCGACTCCTAGACCCATGGCGCGTCGTGGCCTCCTAGTTCGGGAAATAGTTTTACCGTACCGGCTAAACGACGAGCGGTCAATGCGCGTTACCTCAACGTCGCATAGTCCTTTCCGGGTGCGGGCTCAGCACAGGCGCCAGATGTTGGAGAACGCACGAGGCGAGGCAGATTCGTGCAATCGCAGATTCGTGCAATCCAAGAAGAGGTCCCGCCAAACGGCGTGGCCCGCGCGTCACTGTTGGCCTCTCTCGCTCACTGGCCCGATGTTGGAGGCTGTTCCACCTCGTCCTTCGCCCCGGCAGCGAATGCGCCGTGCTTCAGGAGCTGCGTCCTTCGAGCCGCCCGGACGCCAGGTCCGCCCACACGGTGTCTTCCCCGACGCTCGGCACCGTCAGTGCGCATTGGGCGCTGACCCCAACCCCTGTCACAGTAGCCAGCGGCGTGTCCCGGAGGGTCACTGGAACCCGCGACGAGCCGGTCGACCGTGGTGGAGGGAGGCGCCGCGAATAGATCGTTCCCGTCACCTGGCCCGTGATGGCGTTGCCTCGGCGGTGACACCCGGTCTAGGCTAGGCGCACTTGTCATCACGGAGGCAGGACAAATGGGCGGAAATAGCGACAAGGCCGTCGGCCGGGTCAAGAAGGCGGCCGGGGACCTCACCGGCGACCGTCAGCTGAAGTCTGAGGGCAAGAAGCAGGAAACCGCGGGCGCAGTGAAGAACGCCGGCAAGAAAGTCAGGGACAGGGCTCACCACGTCGCCGAGAAGATCAAGGACTGACGCGCTGTCGTCGCGGCGAGACGGCGCCACGACCTCGACGCACGGGCGTGTGGGTCCTCTGCCGAGGCCGGCCAGCCCTCCCTTGTCGGAGCGTCAAGAGTAATCCGCTGGTGCTGCTGCTCACCAGTCCAGCGATGACCGGGACGGTGTTTGTCTGAACTTTCTGCAAGGTCTCCACGGCGTCGTCGCCGTCGTTCTGCTCTGCGGCCTGCTGTTCGCCGAGGAGTCCGGTGTTCCGCTGCCGTTCGCCCCAGGAGAGATCGTGCTGCTGGCCGCGGGCCTGCTGATCGCCGCCGGCGGACTCGACCCGTATGCTTTCATTCCGCTCGCGATTCTGGTGTGCATCGCCGGCTCGATCGTTGGGTACAGCTGGGCGCGACTGGTGGGCGAGCGGGGACTCCTCTCCTTGGCGCAGCGGCTCCATCAGCAGCGCAACCTCGAGCGCGTGTCGACGCGGGTGCGGTCAGCGGGCTGGATGGGAGTAGCGCTTAGCCGGCTGATCCCTGGGCTGCGCATCTACACCACCCTGGTGGCCGGCGCCGTGCGTGTGCCGCGGCGCACCTTCATCGTGGCCATGGTGCCGTCCACCATCGTGTGGGTGGGCGCGTTCGTCGCGCTCGGCACCGTCGTCGGCATCCCTGTCGAGCATTTCTTCAACCAAGTCGAGCAACTCGCAGTGCAGGGCGTGATCTTGGTCGTCATGGGCCTGGGAATCTACCTCGCCATCAGACGCACGCCCCCGTCCGCAGGTGCCGGGCTGGTACGGGTGCCGCGCGTTGTCCGCGCCTCCATTGCCGCCGCCATCGACATCGGCGTGATCGCCAGCATCGTGACCGGGCTGCTCGCCCTCGGCCGACGGCTGTTCGGAGTGGGCATCGGAGCCGGCTGGCTCGACGTGGTGATCCCCATGGTGGTGGTTGGGATCATCTACATCGTGGTCGCGCGCCGCGGCGCCGGTGCCACGGTGGGGGAGGCGCTCATGCAGACCAGCTACGTCAGCGGACGGCAGCTGCCCCGGCGTCCCCAGGAGGCCTGGCAGGCAGCGCGAGCGCTGCTGGCCGGCTCTCCCGACGAGCTGCAGCCTACCGCCGACCTGCTCCGCTCCCTCGCCGATCCTGCTCGCCTCCGCTTGGTGCGCCACCTCCTCGATCAGCCGCGCAGCGTGGAGGAGCTCGCCGCGCTGACCAGGACTGACAGCTTCGAGGTGCGCCACCAGCTTGACCGCATGCTCAGTGGGGGCGTGCTGATCGTGCAGGCGGAGGGCGAGATGGCGCGCTCGCAGGTGCAGCCCGACCTTGTGGTCCCGCTGCTCGAGTTCCTGTCAGCAGTACCCCGTGCGACGGTCAGTCGCCCTCCGACCGCGCAGCCATGACCGTGACCATCTGGAGCGACCCCAGCGCTGCCCGATTCGGTTCGATGACACTGATCCGGGTCGCGTACGCCGCGCATCACGAGGCGTCGACTGTCGACGCCAGCGGCGGCAGCCAGTCGAGCGCTGGGCAACGGCAACAGCGATGTAGTCGGGGCCTCCGGCTCGGCCACCGCTGACTTCTTTAACTCAGGCCATGCTTACACCGATTACCAAGACTGGCAGTTCAATCTCCCGAGCGGCTACACGGTATCAAGCTGCGACTGAGGGCATAGCGTAATCACGAACCACCGGCCCTACTCAGCGGGGGGCAGCAAGGGCTGCCCCCCGCTGCATGGTTGTGAGTGAGCAGTCCTCGGGCTAAAGACGGCCTGACGGAGCCAAAGGGTCACAGGCCTGGTCCGAACCGCGTCGCCAGGCTGGCGAAGGCTCGCCCTTGCGATGGGACATCACCGAGCGGGACGTAACTATAGGAAACGACCGTT
The DNA here is from genome assembly GCF_016464765.1 of Candidatus Aeolococcus gillhamiae. Taxonomy (NCBI): domain Bacteria; kingdom Bacillati; phylum Candidatus Dormiibacterota; class Candidatus Dormibacteria; order Candidatus Aeolococcales; family Candidatus Aeolococcaceae; genus Candidatus Aeolococcus; species Candidatus Aeolococcus gillhamiae. The sequence continues at coordinate 5,452 of NZ_JAEKNS010000153.1, forward strand.
TCGTATAGGGACGTCGGCCACCGCCTGCTACCTGGGGTGCCGGTAAGAACGCTGTCACCAGATCCAAACGAGCATCGACTGATCCGGTCGTCAGCGCTGGCCTGTGGCGGCGAGGTGTCGGTAGATGCTGGCGCGGGAGACGCCGAGGGCTATGGCGATCTGGGTTGGGCTTTCGCCGCTGGCTCTGCGGGCCCGTGGCGGCGGCGATCTTGTCGGCGTCCATGACGACCGGGCGGCCGCCAACCCGGCCTTGGGCTCGGGCAGCGGCCAGGCCGGCGAGGGTGCGTTCGCGGAGCATGTCTCGTTCGAGCTCGGCGAAGGCGGCCATCATGGTGAAGAAAAACTTCCCCTCATCGGTGGGACTGTAGGTGCCGGCCAGGCGGCCAGTGACGATGCGCAGCCCGATCCCTCGCTCGTGCAGGAATGTGTCATACGCCGCAAACTGGGATGACCTTCGTCGCGAGAAAGTCGAGAATGCTCGGAGACTGACAGATTAATCGGCCTCCCACGATTCGCGGTGCCTCTGGAGCGCCAACGGCCGGGCATTTTTGCCAAACGCCAGCGGGCGAACCGGCACTCTCGCGGGGCCACCACGGCGATGCCTGCCACAGTAACTAGCACCTACCGGGACATCCAGCCTACTCAAGATCATCCTGTTTTGCACTTGGCGACACGTTCGGGAGTCCCGGGCCTATGAGTGCTGTCCGATCCGCGCCCGCAAGCGGTCGCTCAAGCTGACGCGGTACGGTAATGCTCGAAGCTCGTCCGGAGTAACCG
>NZ_JAEKNS010000005.1:0-26547 GCF_016464765.1 Candidatus Aeolococcus gillhamiae
GGTCATCGGCGCCGATGACCAGCCCTCGGTCCGTTGCCTGGTAGAGGAGGTCGACGGTGACACCGGCGACGTTGAGCGCGGCGCTCACCGCCGCCAGCGTGCCGGGGCGGTTCTGGAGCACGCAGACGAGCACCTCACGCGTGCTGGCAGGTGTGCCGGCGCGCGCGAGCGCGTCCGCCGCGTTCGCACCGTCGGCGGCCAGCAGGTGGCATGTCAGAGGCGCGGGGCCGCGCACCAGGCAAACCGAGTCCACGTTGATGCCGGCGCGGGCCAGCACGTCCGCGACCGCGGCGAGGCCGGCAGCATCGTGAAGCTCGACGGCGACGTCCCAGAGCAGCTCGATCCCCTCCACGTCAGGCTGCACCCTCTTCGGGGAGGCGCTCAATCGGGGGTGCGCCGTCGAGCGCAGCGCCAAGGCACGCGCCGATGACCGCCGACATGACCGCCGCGGCGCCGTCGCGGCCGAGCTGCGGAGCCAGCCGCGCGACCCGGTCGGCGATCTCCGCCTCACGGCGGTGGTCGCGGATGGGCAGGCCGGCGTCCGTCTTGATGGACTCGACGCGCGCCACCAGCCTCGCGCGACGGTCGAGCAGTCGCGCCAGCGCCGAGTCGACGCCGTCGATGGCGTCGCGGCATTGCACGATGGTGCTCGCGGGTGACGGTCGCGCCGACGCCACCAGCAGCTCGGTGGCTTGAACGATCTGCGCCAGCGTCGCCGAGGTGATCGACTGCGCGGAATCGCACAGGGCGTGCTCGGCGTCGGGGTGGGACTCGATGAGCAGGCCGTCAGCCCCAGCGGCGACGGCGGCGATGGCCAGCGCGGGGACCAGCGACGCCCTTCCCGCCGCGTGACTGGGGTCGACGATCACCGGCAGCTCGGTGCGGTCGCGCAGCACCGGGATCGACGAGAGATCGAGCGTGTTGCGCGTCGCCGTCTCGAAGGTGCGGATGCCCCGCTCGCAGAGCACCACCGCCTCATTGCCCTCGTTGGTGACGTAGCGCGCCGCCGCCAGCCACTCCTCGATGGTCGCGGACATTCCCCGCTTCACCACCACGGGCAGGCCACTTCGCCCCGCGGCGCGGAGCAGTGGGGTGTTGTGCATCGAGCGCGCGCCGATCATGAGTGCGTCGACGTGCGGTGCCAGCTGGGCCACGTGCTCGACATCGAGAGGCTCGGCGATGACCGGCAGACCGGTGACCCGGCGCGCCTCGTCGAGCAGGGACAGCCCGGCGGCGCCCATGCCCTGGAACGCCTCCGGCGCCGTGCGCGGCTTGTGCACGCAGCCGCGCAGCACAGACGCGCCGGCATCGGCGGCGGCGCGCGCGTGGTCGACGTAGCCTGGCTCGACGGCGCAGGGGCCACTGATCACAGGCACAGTGGGGCCGCCGATGAGCACGCCGCCGATGGCGACGCGGTGCGCGCGCACACTGCGACTGGCGCTGGGGAGCAGTGAGTCGATCACCACCTCTGAGTCCTCCGTGAAGTGAGGGTCACTCCGCGGGGCTCTTCCGGGACTGACCCATCATCTGATGTAGCCAGCCTCGGGAACGACTGCGCGTTAGGCTCGGGAAGCCCTCGGCAGCCGCATGGCTGGCCGATCAAAATAGAAACGCGCGCTGAATCGCATGGCCGGACCCTAACAGTTCACGGGGCGAGCGGCAAGCGCGAGGTCTCCAAGCCTTGGCTACACTCGCCGCGAAGATGGACAGCAACGCGCAGCGCGGCAAGCGGTACAGCGCGGTCATGACGGATGGACCTGCACGCGCGCCCGCGCGCGCGATGCTGCGCGCCATCGGGTTCACCGTGGAGGACCTCGCCAAGCCGATCATCGGCGTCGGCCACGCCTGGATCGAGACGATGCCGTGCAACTTCAACCATCGCGCGCTGGCCGAGCACGTCAAGGCCGGGATCCGTGCCGCCGGTGCGCTGCCCATGGAGTTCAACACCATCGCGGTGAGCGACGGCGTGTCCATGGGCACCGAGGGAATGCGCTCCTCGCTGGTGTCACGCGAGGTGATCGCCGACTCGATCGAGCTGGTGACGCGCGGCCACAGTTTCGACGGACTGGTGCTCATCGTCGGCTGCGACAAGACCATCCCCGCGGCGGCGATGGCGCTGTGCCGTCTCGACGTCCCCGGGCTCGTCCTCTACAGCGGCACCATCGCCGCCGGCCGCCTCCACGGTCGCGACATCACCCTTCAGGAGGTCTTCGAGGCGGTCGGCGCGCACGCCGCGGGTCGCATCGACGACGCCGAGCTCGCCGCGGTCGAGGCGACCGCCTGCCCCGGCGCAGGCGCGTGCGGCGGTCAATTCACCGCCAACACGATGAGCACCGTGATGGAGTTCCTCGGGCTCAGCCCCGCGGGCGCCAACGACATCCCCGCGACGCACCCGGACAAGGCCGCGGCGGCGACACAGGCAGGCCGCCTGGCCACACGGCTGGTGATGGAGGACGTCCGTCCCCGCGCCCTGGCCACACCCGAGGCCTTCGAGAACGCGATCGCCTGCGTTGCGGCCAGCGCCGGCTCGACCAACGCTGTTCTCCACCTGCTGGCCATCGCCGCTGAGGCTGCGGTTCCGCTCGATCTGGCCGACTTCGACCGGATCTCGGCGAAGACTCCTGTGCTGGTCGACATCAAGCCGGGCGGCAGGTTCGTGGCCGCCGACGTCCACGGCGCCGGCGGGCTGGCGGTGCTCGGCGCCCGCCTCCAGGAGCTTGGGCTGCTGCACGAGGGGTGCGCGACCGTCGATGGCCGCACCATCGGCGAGATCGCCGCGGCGGCGCACGAGACCCCCGGCCAGGAGGTGATCCGCCCGGCCGCTGCACCGCTCAAGAACCGCGGCGGCATCGCCATCCTGCACGGCGCGCTCGCCCCCGAGGGCTGCGTGGTCAAGCTGGCCGGCCACGAGCGCACCCGGCACACCGGCCCCGCGCGCGTCTTCGACAGCGAGGAGGCGTGCTTCGCCGCCGTCCAGGCGCGGACCGTCCGGGCCGGCGACGTGGTGATGATCCGCTACGAGGGTCCGGTCGGCGGCCCGGGGATGCGCGAGATGCTCTCGGTAACCGGCGCGATCGTGGGCGCCGGGCTGGGCGACTCGGTGGTGCTCATCACCGACGGCCGATTCTCCGGGGCCACCCACGGCTTCATGGTCGCCCATGTCACGCCCGAGGCCGCGCTGGGCGGTCCGCTGGCGGCGGTCCGCGACGGCGACGTCATCACCGTCGACGTCGACAGCCGCCGGATCGACATCGAGGTGACGCAGGCAGAGCTCGCCGAACGGCTGCAGGGCTGGACGCCGCCTCCACCCCGGTACCGGTACGGGGCGCTCGCCAAGTACGCGGCGATGGTTGGCTCGGCGTCGCGGGGGGCGCTGACCTCGCCGGTTCCGATTCGTAACAGCGCTGAACTTGACCGCTCGAGCAATCCTCCCGTAGGCTACCGACCCTGATGTCCATGTCGCTCGTCCTCGTCCTTGTAGGCCTCGGCCTGCTCCTGATTAGGAGCGGGACCCCGAGGTTCCAGACGAGGCGTGCGCGCACGTAGGGCAGCACCGACCAGATCAGGAATCACAAAGGGTCCCCTCCTCAGGAGGGGGCCCTTCTTTTTTTACCCACGACACGGAGGCACGGCGATGGACAACGGCGGACACCGGCAGGGAGCTGCCCATCACGACGAGGACCAGGTCGCGGACGGACCCGCGTCCAGGGAGCGCCACCAACGCGAACAGTCCCAGTTCCGGAGCCGCCCGTACGGCGCTCCATCGAGGAACTACCACGAGGCGGGCTTCGACGATGTCCGCGACGCAATCCACCGCACCTACAAGTGATCCAGGCCCGGCCGTCCTCAGGTGCGGAGGAGACGGACCCGGAGAGGCGCGTTCTCACCGGGGCTGAGATCGTTTTCGAGTGCCTCCTCGCCGAGGGGGTGAGCACAATCTTCGGGTACCCGGGCGGGGCCAACCTGCCGCTCTACCAGCACTTGCCCTCCTACCCGCAGCTGCACCACGTGCTGGTGCGCCACGAGCAGGGCGGCGCCCACGCCGCCGACGGGTACGCGCGCAGCCGGCGCGGCGCCATCGGCGTCGTGTTCGCCACCAGCGGGCCCGGGGCGCTCAACATGGTCACCGGCCTGGCCACCGCGTACGCAGACTCGGTGCCAGTGGTGGCGATCACCGGCCAGGTGCCGGTCACCGCGGTCGGCACCGACGCCTTCCAGGAGTCGGACGTCATCGGCTCGACGATGTCGGTCACCAAGCACAGCTACCTGGTCACGCGGATCGAGGACATCGCCCCGACCATCCAAGAGGCCTTCCACGTGGCCCGCTCCGGACGCCCGGGGCCGGTGCTCATCGACCTTCCCAAGGACCTGCAGCAGGCCACCGCCGAGTACGTGCCCTGCACCGAGCCGGTGCGGATGCGCTCGTTCCCCGACGCGCCCCAACCGGACTCCATGAAGCTGCGCCGCATCGCCCAGCTCATCGGTGAGGCGAAGCGCCCGGTCATGTTGATCGGTCGCGGCGTGATCATCTCCGGCGCCGAGGAGCAGGTGATCGAGCTCTCCCACCGCGCCAACATTCCCACCGGCTGGACGCTGCTCGGCACCGGCGCCTACCCGGTCCGCGACCCGCTCGCGCTGCAGATGGTCGGGTTCATGGGCGCCGGCTTCACCAACCGCGCCGTCTGCGACGCCGACCTGCTCATCCTCGTCGGGATGCGCTGCGACGACCGAGTGACCACCCGGCTCGACTCGTTCGCGCCGCGTGTCGAGCACATCGTGCACATCGACATCGACCCCGCCGAGATCGGCAAGAACGTGGTGCCGCACGTGTCGCTGGTGGCCGACGCGCGCAGCGCGCTCAGCGCCCTGCTGCCGCTGGTGGAGCCCAAGCGCGAGCACGAGTGGCTCACCACCATCGACCAGTGGAAGGAGGAGCACCCGGTCAAGTTCGTGGCGCGCAACGGGATCCTGCAGCCCCAGGAGGTGCTCCAGGAGATGTACGCGCGCTGCCACGACGAGGCCATCGTGCTCGCCGACGTCGGCCTCAACCAGATCTGGGCGGCGCTGTGGTTTGACTACGGAAAGCCCGGCTACTTCCTCAACTCGGGCGGCACCGGGACGATGGGCTACGCGTTCCCGGCGTCGATGGGCGCCAAACTCTCCAACCCCGACAAGACGGTGTTCTGTGTCAGCGGTGAGGGCGGCTTCGTGATGAACATGCAGGAGATGGCCACGATGGTCGAGCAGAACATCGACGTCAACGTGCTCATCCTCAACAACGCCAGCCTGGGCATGGTACGCCAGTTCCAGGACGACTTCTATGGCGGGATCCGCTCGGCTGTCGACCTCACCTTCACGCCCGACTTCGTCAAGCTCGGTGAGGCCTTCGGGATGAAGGCGATGAGCACGGACAAGTACAGCGACGTCGGCCCCATGCTCGACGAGGCGATCGCCCACCGTGGCCCGGTGCTGATGAACTTCGACATCGACAAGGACGCCAACGTGTACCCGATCGTGCCACTGGGCAAGGGCATGCTCGATTTCGTCGAGGCCTCATGAGCCAGAGCCGCCTTCTCTCCATCCTCGTCGAGAACAAGCCGGGTGTGCTCAACCGCGTCGCCTCGGCGGTGCGCCGGCGCGGCTTCAACATCGACTCGCTTTCGGTGGGCCCGACCGAGGACCCCTCGGTGTCGCGCATGACCGTCGCGGTGCACGTGGGCCGCCAACAGGCGGAGCAGGCCACCAAGCAGCTCGCCAAGCTCATCGACGTGATCACCATCGACGACATCAGCGGCCAGCGTTTCGTCGCCCATGAGCTGCTGCTGCTGCGCATGCACGCGCCGAACAGCAGCCGCCGCGACCTGCTCGACATCCTCGAGATCTTTCGCGGTCGCGTCGTCGACATCGCCTCGGAGTCGGTGATCGTCGAGGTCACCGGCTCGACCGAGAAGGTCGACAACTTCATCGAGCTGATGCGCCCCTTCGGCATCAAGGAGATGGCCCGCAGCGGCGCAGTCGCCCTGGTGCGCGGCGACGACGCGCGCCTGCGACTCATCGACTTCGACACCCCACGCGATCCCGAGCCACCGTCGCCCGCCGCGGAGCCGGGCGAAGCCGTCGACATGACCGGAAACGTCTAGCACTGATGAGGACCAACTGATGGCGGCAAAGATGTACTACGACTCCGACGTGGAGCCGGGATTGCTCGACGGAGTGCCGATCACGGTGCTCGGCTACGGATCCCAGGGACACGCCCACGCGCTCAACCTCCGTGACTCAGGCCACGACGTGCGCGTCGGGCTGCCCGAGGGATCGCGCAGCCGCGCCGCCGCGGAGGCGGAGGGCCTGCGCGTGCTCACCCCCAGCGACGCTGTCGCCGAGGCCGATGTGGTCATGGTGCTCGCTCCCGACACGGCGCAGAAGAAGCTGTTCGACGAGGAGATCCGCGACAACCTCAAGCCGGGCAACCTGCTGCTCTTCGCGCACGGCTTCACCATCAGGTTCGGCCAGATCGCTCCACCGGAGGGCGTCGACGTCGGCATGGTGGCGCCGAAAGGGCCGGGCCACCTCGTGCGCCGCACGTTCGCCGACGGGCAGGGCGTTCCCATGCTGGTGGCGGTCGAGCAGGACGCCACTGGCACCGCATGGCAGCGCACACTCGCGTACGCCGCCGGCATCGGCGGGACGCGTGCCGGCTGCCTGCGCACCACGTTCGCCGAGGAGACCGAGACCGACCTCTTCGGTGAGCAGGCAGTTCTCTGCGGCGGGATCTCCAGCCTCGTGAAGGCCGGCTACGAGACGCTGGTGGACGCCGGCTACCAGCCCGAGCTCGCCTACTTCGAGGTGATGCACGAGCTCAAGCTCATCGTCGACCTCATGTACCAGGGCGGCCTCTCGTACATGCGCTACTCGGTGAGCGACACCGCCGAGTTCGGCGACTACGTCAGTGGACCGAAGGTTGTCGACGCGCGCACGCGGCAGACCATGCGCGGCATCCTCGCCGACATCCAGGACGGCACCTTCGCCAAGCGCTGGATCGCCGAGAACGAGAACGGCCGGCCCGACTTCCTCGAGTACCGCGACGAGGATCACCACCACCCCGTGGAGCGGGTCGGAGCCGAGCTGCGCGCCAAGATGAGCTGGCTCGACGCCAAGACCGCGCCCGGGATGGAGACGGTGAATGGCAGCGCCAAGGAAGCGACGTCATGAGCTCCAGCAACGGCCACAGCGACGTAGCCCAGAGCCTCGGCAACCCGCTGCTCACCGCGGTGGCCCCGGCAAACCCGGAGCCGCTGACGATCCTCGACACCACCCTGCGCGACGGCGAGCAGTCGCCCGGTGTGGCGCTCACCGCCGACGACAAGCTGGCCATCGCGCGTCAGCTGGCCCGGCTGCGTGTCGACGTGATCGAGGCGGGCTTCCCCTTCTCGTCCCCCGGCGACTACGCGGCGGTGCGCGCCATCGCCGAGCACGTCGAGGGGCCGGTGATCGCCGGGCTGTCGCGCTGCTTCGAGGCCGACGTGCGCCAGTGCGCCAAGGCGCTGGAGCCGGCGCAGCGGGCGCGCATCCACGTGTTCATCGGCACCTCACCCATCCATCGCGACTCGCAGCTGCACATGAGCCAGGCTGAGGTGCTCGAGCGCTCGCGCTCGATGACAGCGCTGGCCAAGACCTTTCGCGAGGACGTCGAGTTCTCGCCAATGGACGCCAGCCGCACCGAGCCCGAATACCTCGCCGACGTCGTCGCCGCCACCATCGAGGCGGGTGCCACCACCATCAACCTGCCCGACACCGTCGGCTACGCGACCCCCGATGAATGGCGCGGCCTCATCGGATGGCTGACGATGCGCGTGCCCAGCCTGGCCGGTGTCACGCTCTCGGTGCACTGCCACAACGACCTCGGGCTCGCTGTCGCCAACTCGCTGGCGTCGATTCGCGCCGGTGCGCGCCAGGTGGAGACGTGCGTCAACGGCATCGGTGAGCGCGCCGGCAACGCCGCGCTCGAAGAGGTGGCCATGGCGACGCGTCTGCATCCCGAGGTGTTCGGGGTGAGCACCCAGCTCGACCACTCGCAGCTGTACCGGACCTCGCGAATGGTCAGCCAGCTGACCGGGATGGCGGTGCAGCCCAACAAGGCGGTGGTCGGCGCCAACGCTTTCGCCCACCACTCGGGAATCCACCAGGACGGGATCCTCAAGGACCGCCGGACGTTCGAGATCATGGACGCCGCCGAGGTGGGTGCCGGCAGCACGCTCGTGCTCGGCAAGCTCTCCGGCCGTCACGCGCTGCGCAATCGGCTGGAGCAGCTCGGCTACAAGCTCGACGAGGAGGAGCTGAAGCGCGCCTTCGTGCGCTTCAAGGAGCTCGCCGACCGCAAGCGCGACGTCACCGACCGCGACCTCGAGGCTGTCGTCGCCGACGAGCGCCGCACCGGCGACGAGCAGTACCAGCTCGAACACCTCCAGGTGAGCTGCGGCACGCAGCTGCGCCCCACCGCGACAGTGCGCATGCTGCTGCCGGACGGCCTCTCGCACGAGGCGGCGGCGATCGGCGACGGCCCCGTCGACGCCGCGTACCGCGCCATCCATGAGCTCTGCCAGGTGGAGGGTGAGCTCGAGGAGTTCGCCGTGCAGGCGGTGACGGGCGGCATCGACGCCATCGGTGAGGTGAGCGTGCGGCTGCACCACGACGGCACCCGCGCCGCCGGGCACGGCGCCGATACTGACATCATCGTCGCCGCCGCCAAGGCGTACGTCCACGCGCTCAACCGGATGGCCGATGGAGTGGCCAGCGGCGACAAGCCCACGCCGGAGACGTCCGGCGCTGCGACCGCACCGCAGCGATGACCGCCCGGACGCTCTTCGAGAAGGTGTGGGAGGCACACAGCGTCCCTGTCGACGACGACGGCCCGGCGATGCTGTACATCGACATGCACCTTGTGCACGAGGTGACCTCGCCACAGGCGTTCGAGGCGCTGCGCATCGCCGGACGCACGGTGCGGCGGCCGCTGCTGACGGTGGCGACGATGGACCACAACGTGCCCACCATCGATCAGCTGGCGCCGATCGAGGACCCGGTGAGCGCCGCCCAGGTGGAGGCGCTGCGCAAGAACTGCGCCGACTTTGGGATCGCCTGCTACGGCGTCGGCCACCGCTGGCAGGGGATCGTGCACGTCATCGGTCCCGAGCTCGGCCTGACGCTGCCGGGCACGACAATCGTGTGCGGGGACAGCCACACCGCCACGCACGGCGCCTTTGGAGCGCTGGCGTTCGGTATCGGCACCACCGACGTCGAGCACGTGCTGGCGACGCAGACACTGCGCGTGGCGCGCCCGGCGACGATGGAGGTGCGCATCGATGGTGAGCTGCCCGTCGGAGTCACCGCCAAGGACGTGGCGCTCGGCGTGGTGCGCACCATCGGCACCGCCGGCGCCGCCGGCCACGCCGTCGAGTACACGGGCTCCACGGTGGCCGCGATGTCGATGGAGCAGCGCATGACGCTCTGCAACCTCACCATCGAGGCCGGTGGCCGCGCCGGCATGATCGCGTCCGACGACAGCACCATCGCGTACCTGCAGGGACGGCCGTTTACGCCGCGCGGAGCGGCGTGGGACGCTGCCGTGGCCGCGTGGAAGCAGCTGGCGACCGATCCCGGGGCGACGTACGACCGCAGCGTGCACATCGACGCCGCTGAGCTGGCGCCGTACGTCACGTGGGGCACCACCCCGGCGCAGTCGGTGGCGGTGACCGAGAGCATCCCCGACCCACAGAGCTTCGGAGATCCCTCCCTGCGCGAGTCGGCTGCACGCGCGCTCGAGTACATGGGCCTGACCGCCGGCACGCCGATGCAGGACGTGGCCATCGACACGGTGTTCATCGGCTCGTGCACCAACTCGCGCATCGAGGACCTGCGCGGCGCGGCCGCGGTGATGGAGGGCCGGCAGGTCGCCGCCGGGGTGCGCGTGCTCGTGGTGCCCGGCTCGCAGCAGGTCAAGCTGGCGGCGGAGCGCGAGGGGCTGGACCGCATCTTCATGGACGCGGGCGCGGAGTGGCGCGACGCGGGCTGCTCGATGTGCCTGGGGATGAACCCCGACATCCTCCAGCCCGGCGACCGTTGCGCCAGCACCAGCAACCGCAACTTCGAGGGGCGCCAGGGTCGCGGCGGACGCACTCACCTGGTCTCCCCGCCGATGGCCGCGGCGGCGGCGGTCGAGGGACGGATCACCGACGTGCGACGCCTGCCGGCGCGCGTCGCGCAGGCCGTGTCGTGAGGCCGTTCCGCTGTGAGCACGGCACCCTGGTGCCGCTCGATCGATCCGACGTCGACACCGACCAGATCATCCCCAAGCAATTCCTCAAGCGGATCGAGCGCAGCGGCTTCGGTCCGTTCCTGTTCCACGCCTGGCGCTACGACGATACCGGTGCCGAGCGGCCCGACTTCGTGCTCAACCAGGACCCGTATCGCAACGGCACCGTGCTGGTGGCCGGCAACAATTTCGGCTGCGGCTCCTCGCGTGAGCACGCGGTGTGGGCGCTCGAGGACCACGGCATCCGTGCGGTGATCTCGTCGTCCTTCGCCGACATCTTCCGCGGCAACGCGCTGAGCTGCGGGCTGCTGCCGGTGATCCTTCCCGAGCATGACGTGCGCGCGCTCCTCGACCTCGCCGCCGAGGATCCGGGTGTCGAGTGCATCGTCGACCTCGAGGACGGCACTGTTACCGCCGGCGACCTCCATTTTGAGTTCGAGATCGAGCCCAGGGAGCGGCGCAAGCTGCTCGAGGGGCTCGACGAGGTCACCGTGACGCTGCACAACCAGGACGCCATCTCCACGTACGAGGCGGCGCGCCCGGCGTGGATGCCCGACCTCAGCCGCGTCGAGGAGCCGGTGTGAGCGTGCGCGTGGTGACCCTGCCGGGAGACGGCATCGGGCCCGAGGTCACCGTCCAGGCTGTGGCGGTGCTGCGCGTCGCCGCGGCAAGCGCGGACATCGACGTCCTCGTCGAGGAGCACCTCATCGGTGGTCACGCCATCGACGAGGCGGGGACGCCGCTGCCGGCGGAGAGCCTGGCGGCGGCAAAGGCCGCGGACGCGGTGCTGCTCGGCGCCGTCGGCGGCCCGAAATGGGACCACCTCAGCGGCGACCAGCGCACCGGCGCCGGCCTGCTCGGGCTGCGCGCCGCGCTCGAGGTGTTCGCCAATCTGCGCCCGGTGCGCGTGCATCCGCGCCTGGTCGAGCACACCGTGCTGCGACCGGACGTGGTGCGTGGCGTCGACCTTGTGGTGGTGCGTGAGCTCACCGGCGGCGCCTACTACGGGCAGCCGCGTCACCGCGACGAGACGACGGCAGTCGACACCATCGCATATAGTCGCGCCGAGATCGAGCGCGTGGCTCGCGTCGCGTTCACGCTGGCCACGGAGCGTCGCGGCCGTCTCACCTCGGTGGACAAGGCCAACGTGCTCATGACCAGTGAGCTGTGGCGGCAGACGGTCAGCACGATGGCCGCTGAGTACCCGACGGTGTCGCTCGACCACGCGCTCGTCGACTCCTTCGCGATGCACCTGGTGACCCATCCGCGCGACCTCGACGTCGTCGTGACCGAGAACATGTTCGGCGACATCCTCAGCGACGAGTCCGCCGTGCTCGCGGGGTCGCTCGGCATGCTGCCCTCAGCGAGCCTCGGCGCGTCCGGGCCCGGGCTGTACGAGCCCATCCACGGCACCGCGCCAGAGATCGCCGGTCAGGACCGGGCCAACCCGTACGGCGCCATCCTCAGCGTGGCGTTGCTCTTCCGCCACTCGCTGCAGCGGCCCCAGGTTGCAGCGGCGATCGAGGCGGCCGTCGAATCGTGCATCGACAATGGCGTGCTCACCGCCGACATCGGGGGCAGCGCGAGCACCTCAGCGGCCGGCGCTGCCGTGGTCGCCGCACTGCCCGCACGTCGCGCGGCCGCCGGGGTGACGTCATGACCCTGGAGATCTACGACACCACGCTGCGCGACGGCGCCCAGGGGGTGGGCATCAACTTTTCGGTGTCCGACAAGGTGCGCATCGCCGAGCACCTCGACCGCATCGGCGTCAGTGTCATCGAGGGTGGTTGGCCGGGCGCCAACCAGACCGACACGGAGTTCTTCGCGCAGCTGCGCGGCATGACGTTCGCCCACGCCCGGCTGGCGGCGTTCGGCGCCACCCGTCGGCCCGGGGTGCTGCCCCAGGACGACCTCCAGGTGCGCGCCCTGCTCGATTCCGGCGCACCGGTGATCACGCTGGTCGGCAAGAGCTGGGACGCGCAGATCCGCGACGTGCTGCGCACCTCGCCCGAGGAGAACCTCAGCATGATCGCGGAGACGGTGGCGTGGTTGGTCGAGGCGGGGCGCGAGGTGTGCTTCGACGCCGAGCACTTCTTCGACGGTTACCGCTCCGACCCCGACTACGCGCTGCGCTGCCTGGAGACCGCGCTGAGCGTGGGCGCACACCGGATCGCGCTGTGCGACACCAACGGCGGCACCCTCCCCGACACCATCGAGGCAGTGACCCGGCGCGTGACCGCCGACTTCGGCGCGGTCGCCGGCATCCACTGCCACGACGACACCGGCTGCGCCGTGGCCAACACGCTCGCGGCGGTGCGGGCCGGCGCGGTACAGGTGCAGGGCTGCATCAACGGCTACGGTGAACGCACCGGCAACGCCAACCTCTGCACCCTGATCCCGGCGCTGCAGCTGAAGATGGGCCACCGTCTCGTCGACGATGCGCAACTGCGCCACCTTTCCTCGGTGGCCCGCGATGTCGCCGAGATCGCCAACCTCCATCCGCCGATCAACTCGCCGTACGTGGGTGCGGCGGCGTTCACGCACAAAGGCGGCCAGCACGTCGACGCGATGCGCAAGGCGTCGTACGCCTACCAGCACATCGACCCGGCGACGGTGGGCAACCACACGCGCACCGTGGTCAGCTCGCAGTCCGGCGGCGCCAACATCCTCGACCGTGCCCGGGAGTTGGGTATCGACCTCAGCGACGATCGCGCTCTGGTGCGCCAGGTGACCGCGCGGGTCAAGGAGCTCGAGCACCGCGGCTTCGCGTTCGAGGACGCCGATGGATCCTTCGAGCTGCTGGTGGAGCGCGCCCGTGGGCAGGAGCGTCCCTTCGAGGTGATCGACTACATCGCGCTGGTGGAGCAGCGCGAGGGCCAGGACCTGGTCTGCGAGGCCACCATCAAGGTGCGCATCGGGGACGACGTGGTGCACACAGCGGCCGAGGGCAACGGCCCGATCAACGCCATCGACGCCGCCATGCGCAAGGCGCTCTCACCAACGTTTCCTCAGACGGCGACCACCCAGCTGCACGACTACAAGGTGCGAGTGCTCGATGGCCACGGTGGCACCGCCGCGGCGGTGCGGGTGCTCATCGAGTCCGGCGACCACGAGCGCCGCTGGTCCACGGTGGGCTGCAGCACCAACATCATCGAGGCGTCGTGCGTGGCGCTCGCCGACGCCTTCGAGTACTGCATCGTGCAGGCGCGCCGTGCGGTTGCGGAGGACGCTGCCAGCGCCTGACGGCCGGGGCCGGCTACAACGACGCGGTGAGGTCGAGCAGGCGCCGCAGCCCCTCCACGATCGACTCCGCCGACGACGCCAGCGACACCCGCAGGAAGCCCTCGCCGCGCGCGCCGAACGCCGAGCCAGGCACGACCACCACGTTGCGCTCCTCGAGCAGGCGCATGGCCAGCTCCCGCGACGGCAGCCCCGTGCTGCGCGCGTCGACCCAGAGGTAGAACGCTCCCTGGGGCGCGAAAGGGCGCAACTCCGACCCCTTGAGCACCGACAGCGCCACACCGCGCCGTTCCCGGTACGCCTGGCGCATCTCGGTGACCACGTATTGCGGACCGGTGACCGCAGCGAGCGCGGCGTACTGCGTCGGCGCGTTGACGCACGAGATGATCGGCTCCTGGCACTTGGCCAGCGTCGGCGCGACCTCGGGCGGCGCCACCGCGTAGCCGATCCGCCAGCCGGTCATCGCGTACGTCTTCGAGAAGCTGTAGGCCGACACCACCCGCTCCGGCGCGATCGAGGCGGGGCTGACGAAGCCGCCGTCGAAGTCGATCTCGTCGTAGCACTCGTCCGACACCATCCACAGCCCATGCCGCTCGGTGAACGCGAGCAGCTCGGTCATGCGCGCACGACCGATGACCGCACCGACCGGGTTCGATGGCGAGTTGATCACGATGACAGAGGTGCGCGCGCTGACCAGTGCCTCGAGCGTCTCCAGCTCCGGCTGGTAGCCCGCATCCGCGGTGAGCGGGTAGGTCATCGCGCGCAGGTTCAGCATCTGCGAAATGAGCAGGAAGTTCGGCCACGCCGGGTCGGGCAGGAGGATCTCATCACCCGGTTGCGTCAGCGTCAGGAGTGACGCGTAGAGAGCCTCGACGCCGCCCTGGGTGACGATCGTCTGCTGCGGCGTCACCGTGTAGCCGTTGCGCTCACGGACCTTCACCGCGAGCGCCTCGCGCAGCTGCGGGATGCCAGCACTGGGTTGGTAGCCGGTGTTGCCCTCGAGCGCGGCGAGGTGGGCGGCCTCGACGACGTGCGCGGGCGTCGGGAAATCCGGCTCACCCACCTCGAGGCGGATCGCCCCGGGCCGACCCCACGCGGCGTCCATGATCTCGCGGATGCCGGACCGCGCCATGCCAGCGACCGCGGGGTTCAGGCCGGCGCGTCGCGCCTCATCATTCATGCGCTGACAGTGAACCATGACGCGCATGCCCCCGATCATCGAGCTGCAGCGCCGCGGCGTGTGGTCCTGCCGGCGGGACGAACGGTGATCGGCTGCTCCTCCGCTGCTCCGACGCCGGCCTTTCGACTGCCGTCGACACCATCGTCGCGGTGGTCGGCACCTGGTCGATCAGGACGCCCGTCGGTACTCGATGGTGATCATCCCGCTGGGAAAGGGCACGGCCTGGCGGAGCTCGAGCCGACCAGCACCACCGTTGGACTGGAACAGTGGCACGCCCTGGCCGAGGAGGATCGGTGCCATCGTGATCGTCAGGTCGTCGATGAGATTCTCACCGAGAAACTGGCCGATGAGGACGCCGCCGTCCACATACACGCGACGCAAACCCACCTCGGTCCACTCGGCCAGGGCCTCGGCCGGGGTGCGCGACCAGAACGTCACCCCGGTGCGTGGTTGCGGTGGCCGATGCGTAAAGACGAAGACCTTCTTGTCAGCGAATGGCCACGGCTGCACGTCGGCGACGTGGTCGTAGGTTCCCCGGCCCATGGCCAGCCCATCGACCGACGCGATGAACGCTTCCCAGCCATAGTCCTCGCCAGGCACGGCGGCTGCGTCGAGCCAGCCTAGGCTGCCCTCCTTCGTGGCGATGTAGCCGTCGACGCTGCAGGCGATGAAGACCGACAGCTGCGGTCGCGACGGCTGGGACGCGGTCAGACCCGCGCCGTCAGCGTTGCGAGGCCGTCGCCGGAGAGATCGGCCAGCCCGGCTCGCCGCCCGGTGATCGCCAGGATGATCGACGCCAGAGGGCCGGTGATCTCGGGCCCGGTACCGGCGGACCAGTCGACATCGGTGGCGCGCAGTGTCAGACCCTCGGCGCGCCGCTTTGCTCCGATGAGGAGGTTGGACTTGCGATAGAAGTTGGCCGTGGTGGTGAGCGCCTCGTCGGAGTAGGTGTGCCGGATGCCGAGCGGGCGGCGGATGTCCTCGCAGTGCACGACTAGCTCGCCAACCATCGCGTCGACGGGTCCTGGGGGATGGGTAGTCGCGTTCAGCTCCTGCTTGAACCGTGCGAGGGCGTCCGAGCCGGAGCCGCCTCGTTCCGCGGCGACGCCCTTCGCCTGGACTGTGTTGAAGCGGAATCCGGACCCGATGAACTGCCCGAAGAAGCGCGGCGGCGTCATCTTGGCGGTGGCCGTCATGTGCGCCAGAACGTCCTGCACCGACCAGTCGGAGCAGAGCGACTGAGTAGCCCACTGCTGTGGCGAGCTGGGCTCGAGGTCCGCCACGAGAGCTCGTCGCTCAGCGTGGATGATCGGCCATCGATTTGCCGGCATAGCTCACACCCCCAGTTCGTCGCCGAGTCTATCAGCCGCCGCGGCGGGGTTCATGCCTGCGCTTCGGCTTCAATCTCCACCTTCCAGCGCGGGTCGAGCAGGGCCTTGACCACGACCATGGTCGCCGCGGGCCGGGTGTCGCCGAACACCTCACCGTGGGCGCGACCGACGGCGTCGGCATCATCCGCGTCGGTGAGGAACATGCGCGTGCGCACCACGTCGGTCAGCGACGTGCCCGCCTCGGTCAGCGCCTGCTCGATGATTTCCAGGCAGCGCCGCGCCTGCACGTAGGCGTCGGGATCACAACTGCCGTCCGGCCACACCGGTGCGGTGCCGGACACGACGACGCGGCTGTCCACGACGATGGCGCGGCTGAAGCCGATGCGCCCCTCATACGGCGACCCCGAGGAGATGCGCTTGCGCTCGCCCACTACGGAACGAATCCCTCGGGCGGTCGCGCCGTCTCGCGCATCTTGGCGCGGTGTTCGGCCAGCGAGGCGGCGACACTCTCGTCGAAGAGCCCGATGATCTCGGCGGCGAGGTGGCCGGCGTTGCGCGCGCCCATGTCACCGACGGCGACTGTGGCCACGGGGATTCCCGGCGGCATCTGCACGATGCTGAGCAGCGAGTCGAAGCCACTGAGCGGGGTGGCGGCGAGGGGCACGCCGATCACCGGCAGCGTGGTCAGCGACGCCAGCACGCCCGGGAGATGCGCCGCCGCGCCGGCGCCCGCCACAAGCACGCGCAGGCCGCGCTGCGAAGCCTGCTGCGCATAGCTGCGCACCACCTCCCCGGCACGGTGCGCGGACATCACGCCAATCTCCCAGCCGATGCCGTACTCGTCGAGCACCTTGCCGCACTTCGACATGACGTCCAAGTCGGACTCACTGCCGACCACGATCCCCACCATCAACGTCCCGCTCATATGTCTCCTGCCTGCTCGAGTCCGATATCGCCGCGGTACTTCATGCCCTCGAAGTGGATTCCCGGCAGCGCTCCGTACACCTGCTGCCTGGCCTCGTCGGGTGAGTCGCCGCGGGCGACAAGTGTGAGCACCCTACCCCCATCGGTGCGCAGAGTGTCGTCGGCATCACGCCTCGTGCCGGCGTGAAACGCGATCACCGATGGATCGAGCTGATCCAGGCCGGTGATGGCGTCGCCCTTGCGCGGTGCTCCGGGGTACCCGGCCGCCGCCAGGACCACGCCGACCGCGCTGCTCGGGCTCGCCGCGACGCCGTAGCCCGGTGACAGCGTGCCCGCCGCGCAGTCGGCCATCAGGGTGAGCAGGTCGTCGGTCAGCACAGGCACGATCACCTGAGTCTCGGGATCGCCGAAGCGCGCGTTGAACTCAAGCACTCGTAGGCCGTCGGCGGTGATCATCAGCCCCGCGTAGAGGCAGCCGGAGAACGGCGAGCCCAGCTCGCGGAGCGTGTCGACGCAGGGGCGGAGCACCTGCGCCTCCACGAGCTCGAGGAACTGCGGGTCGATGCCCGCGGGAGGGGTGAGCGCACCCATGCCGCCGGTGTTCGGCCCGGCGTCGCCATCGTCGATGCGCTTGTAGTCGCGCGCCGCCGGCAGCACCCGGATGTTGCGAGAGTCGGTGAGCGCGAGCACGCTCACCTCCAGGCCCTCGAGCCGCTCCTCCACCAGCACCTCGTTGCCTGCCGCGCCAAAGCGCTGCTCGTCGAAGCAGGCGGCGATGGCCGCCTCCGCCTCATCGACGTCATCACAGACGAACACGCCCTTGCCGAGCGCGAGCCCGTCCGCCTTGACGACGCAGCGACCGCCGAGCTCGGCGACCAGGTTGAGCAGGCGCCGGCGATCCGTTACCTTGCCGCTCAGCCAGCGCGCGGTGGCGATGTTGGCCTCGTCCATCACGGTCTTGGCGAACACCTTCGAGCTCTCGATGCGCGCGGCCGACGCCGCGGGGCCGAAGACGGGGATGCCCGCCGCCGTGCATGCGTCGGCGACTCCGGCGGCAAGTGCAGCGTCGGGCCCGACGACCACAAGGTTTGCCTCGAACTCACGCGCGGCCGCGACGATGCCTGCGCCGTCGTCAGCAGCGACCGGCACGTTGGCGGCCATCGGCATGATCGCCGTGCCGCCGTTGCCGGGCGCGCAGATCAGCTCGACGTTCGAGCTCTGTCGGGTGCACGCCCAGGCCAGCGCGTGCTCGCGTGCCCCGGAGCCGGCGATCAGGACGCGCATCGCTGCGCGGCCTACTCCCACTCGATGGTGGACGGCGGCTTGCTCGAGATGTCGTACACGACGCGGTTGACGCCGGCGACCTCGTTGACGATGCGCCGGCTGATGGTGGCGAGCACGTCGTAGGGGATCTTGGCCCAGTCCGCGGTCATGCCATCGTCGGACTCGACGATGCGAATGGCCACGACGTTGGCGTAGGTGCGGTTGTCGCCCATCACGCCCACCGAGGAGATCGGGGTGAGGATGGCGAAGCTCTGCCACACCTTGCGGTACAGGCCGCTGCGCTTGATCTCGTCGATGACCACCCAGTCGGCTGCGCGCAGCGTGTCGAGCCGCTCGGCAGTGACCGCGCCGATGATGCGGATCGCCAGGCCTGGGCCAGGGAACGGCTGCCGCCACACCATGTCCTCGGGCAGGCCGAGGGCCAGGCCCACCTGGCGCACCTCGTCCTTGAACAGGTAGCGCAGCGGTTCCACCAGTTGGAAGCGCAGGTCCTCGGGGAGGCCGCCGACGTTGTGGTGGGTCTTGATCTTCTGCGCGTTGTGGGTGTCGTGCGACGTCGACTCGATGACATCGGGGTAGAGCGTTCCCTGGGCGAGGAAGTCGATGTCACCGAGCCGGCGCGCCTCGGTGTCGAAGACCTCGATGAAGGTGCGGCCGATGCGGCGGCGCTTCTCCTCGGGGTCGGTGACGTCGGCGAGTGCGCTGAGGAAGCGATCGGTGGCGTCGACGTGTACAAGGTTGATGTGGCGCTGGTGGCTCATCACCTCGACGACGCGTTCACCCTCGGCGCGGCGCAGCAGCCCGTTGTCGACGAAGACGCAGGTGAGCTGGTCACCGATCGCCTGGTGCACGAGCGTCGCTGCCACCGCGGAGTCGACACCGCCGCTGAGCGCGCACAGGACCTTGCCGCTGCCGACCCGCGTGCGGATGTCGCTGACGGCCATCTCGATGAACGAGGACGGCTCCCACGTGCCCGCGCAGCCGCAGACGTCGATGAGGAAGTTGCGCAGGATCTCCCGGCCCAGCGGGGTGTGCACCACCTCGGGATGGAACTGGATGCCGTAGCGGCCCTTGGGGCCGCTGATGGCCGCGTACGGCGAGTTCATCGAATGCGCGGCGGCGTGGAAGCCGGGCGGGATGGCCGTGATGACGTCGCCGTGCGACATCCAGACGTCGATCTCGCTGGGCAGGTGTTCGAAGATGCCGGTGCGCTCGTCGATGCTGATCGAGGCGTGGCCGTACTCGCGGCGCACCGCCGCCTTGACCGCGCCACCGAGCTGGTGGGCGAGCAGCTGCATGCCGTAGCAGACGCCGAGGATGGGAAGGTCGAGCTCGTACAGCGCGGGGTCAGCCTGGGGCGCGCCCTCGTCGTACACCGACGCCGGGCCGCCGCTGAAGATGAGCCCGCGCGGCGAGCGGCGGCGCACCTCGTCGGCGCTGATGGTACCGGGAACGAGCTCGCAGTACACCCTGGCTTCGCGCACGCGGCGCGCGATCAGCTGGGAATACTGGGAACCGAAGTCGAGCACCAGCACGGTGTCCTGGGCGACGGCCGGGTCGACCGGCGCGACGGGATCCTGTTTGGGGATGACGGCCATGCCGCCGGTCACACCCCCATCCCGACGCGCTGGTCGCGCTGCTGCACCTTGCCCTCTGTCTTGATCGACGGGGCGATGACCATCTCGGTGCGCTGGAAGTCCTGGATGTTGCGCGCGCCGCACATGCCCATCGAGGTCTTCAGGGCGCCGACGAGGTTCATGCTGCCGTCGTCGACGTGCGCCGGGCCGAAGAGGATCTCGGCGAGTTTGCCCTTGATGCCGGTGCGGATGCGCGTGCCGCGGGGCAGGTTGGCGTCGGGCGTGGCCATACCCCAGTGGTTGCCGTGGCCCGCGGCCTCCTCGGCCGAGGCGAACACCGAACCGATCATCACCGCGTCGGCGCCGCTCGCGAATGCCTTGGCGACGTCGCCACCGAGGCGCATGCCCCCGTCGGTGATGATCGCCACGCGCTCGCCGCTGCGGCGCAGGTGGTCGTCGCGCGCGGCTGCGCAGTCTGCGGTGGCGGTCACCTGGGGCACGCCGACCCCGAGGACAGCGCGACTGGTGCACGCAGCGCCGGGACCGACGCCGACGAGCAGGCCCTTGACGCCGGTGTCCATCAGCTCGAGCGCGGTGGCGTAGTCGACACAGTTGCCAACGATCACCGGCATGCCGATCGAGGCGGTGAGGTCCTTGAAGTTGAGGTGCTTGTAGCTCTTGCTCACGTGGCGTGCAGTGAGCACGGTGCCCTGCACGACGAGCACGTCGGCGCCGGCCTCCTGCACGATCGGGGCACGGCGTTCGGCGCCGGCCGGTGTGGTGGAGATGGCGCAGGGCACGCCCGCTGACTTGATCTCCTCGATGCGCTGCCCGATGAGGCCGTCCTGCACAGGCGCCGTGTAGATCTTCTGGATGAGGACGTTGATGTCCTGCGGCGATGCCTCGGCGATCTCGTGGAGGACCTCGCTGGGATCCTCATAGCGGGTCTGCACGCCGTCGAGGTTGAGCACCGCGAGGCCGCCGAGGCGGCCCATCCCCTGGGCGAAGCCGACGTCGACGACGCCGTCCATGGCCGCCGCCAAGAAGGGAATGTCGAAGCTCGAGCCGTTGAGGGCAAAGCTCACATCGATCTCGTCCGGGTTGATGGTCACCCGTCCGGGCACCAGGGCCACCTCGTCAAAGCCGTAGGCGCGCCGCGCCATCTTTCCCCTACCGAGCTCGATCTCCATACGGCCTCCCAAACAGGTTGTTAAGACAGAAAAACCCAGCGCGGCACGGGGCTGGCTGGGTCATGGAACGCGGAGCGGGCGGCGACGATCCCACCATCAAGGGAGTGTAGCAAAGCGCCGTGACGGTCCGGCTCGGCCAGCGCAGCATCTTGTGCCCCTTGCGGCGGACAGACGCTACATGTGGTGGTCGCGCTCGGCCGAATGCTGAGGGAAGCCGCGACGGAGCCATTCGCGCGTTTGGGCCGTTGGCTTGCCAGGATTGTTGTTGCCGACGCTGACGTCCTCGTGGCCAACAAGGGGCAGACCAACCCGGTCGTCGACCTCACCGTCGTCGATGTCGGCGGCGCACCCCTGGTCGATGACATGCACTACCTGATCGACGCCAAGCCGGGCCGGTCGGTGTACTCATACAGCTGCACGGGATCCTTCGGCACCTGACCCATGACAATGCTCGCTCATGAGCCCTCTGCTCGTGGCGGTCCTCGTGGTCGTGCTGGTTTCTGCGGCGTTCGCGGCTGGATACCTCACCGGGGCGCGACGACCGCGGCGGGCGCCCCCGACGGAGGCCGTCGAGCAGTCCCGCGAGATCGCTGATCCCACCGCCAGCCTGGCCACGATCGTACGGCGCACCGGCGTCGAGCTGACCCAGATCGCGGTGCAGACGGGCGTGGACATCGGTACCCGGGTGGTTCGCGACTCGCTGGGTTCGCTGTCAGCGTGGGCGGTGCGTGAGCGACCAGACCTTCACAGGGTCACCGGCAAGGACGGAACGGTGACGCTGATGTTCAGCGACATCGAGGGATCGACGGCGCTCAACGAGAAGCTCGGTGACGACGCCTGGCTCGAGGTGCTCACCGTGCACGACAAGCTGGTGCGGCGCTGCATCCGGCATAAGCGTGGCCAGGTCATCAAGACGCTCGGCGACTCCTTCATGGCCGCCTTCGCCGATCCCGACGCGGCGCTGTCCTCGGCAGTCGCCGTGCAGCGTGAGCTCGGTGCGGCCGATGCTGTGCCCGGCGCGACTGTGCGCGTGCGCATCGGTTTGCACACTGGGCCGGCGATCGCGCGCGGCCGCGACCTCTTCGGCATCAACGTCGCCACCGCGGCACGTGTGGCCGCGGAGGCCCGCGGCGCGGAGATCCTGGTGACCGAGGACGTGGCCACGAGGTTGGACGGCACCCACACTCTCGGCAAGCCACGCAAGGTGCCGCTGAAGGGGATCTCGGGCGCCCCGCGAGTGCTCGCGGTGCGCTGGCAGAACGGAGGCTAGCGCGCTAGCCGCGGAAGACGCGCTGACGGCGCATCAGGTTCTCGACGACCCCGTCCTGGACGGTGGCGCGGATCGAGTCGGCCATCTCCATGACCGAGCCGGGGTCAGCGGCGGTGCCAGCGCTCACAGCGACCGGCGGATGAAAGGTGATCAACCACTTGCTCGGCAGGGGGAGCAGTCCGAGCGGCCCAAGCAGAGGCCACGTCGGCGTGATCGGGAAGTACGGCATGCCGAGCGTCTGCGCCACCGAACGGATGTCGGCGATCATCGGGTACGTCTCCTCGGAACCCACCACGGAGATGGGCACGATCGGCACGCCGGCGCGCCGGGCCACCTCGACGAAACCGCCGCGCCCGAAGCGGCGCAGCCGGTAGCGCTCGTTCCACGGCTTGCCGGTGCCGCGCACCCCCTCGGGGAACACCAGCACCATCTCGCCGGCGCGGAGCAGGCGTAGCGTATCGTCGGGGTGTCCCAGCGTCTGGCCGGTGCGGCGCAGGAACCACGACGCCACCGGCAGCTCGCCGAACCAGGTGGCGATGAGCGCGCGCGCGTGGCGGTCCACCGCGTCGAAGACCGCTACCTTGATCATGGCGCCGTCCCACGGCAGCACCCCCGCGTGGTTGGAGACGAGCAGGGCGCCGCCGCTGCGCGGGATGTTCTCTGTGCCCTCGAGCTCGACGCGCCAGTAGCGTCGAGCCACCACGCGGAATATCGGCATCAGCGCCTCGGTCCACTCGCGGTCGAAGCCGAAGTCGTCGATGTCGTACTGGTTGTTGGCGTGCTGCTCGCGCACCGCGGCGAGGCGGTAGTACACGCTCATCAGCTCCTGGAGGGATTCCAGGTCCATGAGGTCGCGGCCGGTGAGCTCGCGCAGCCGCAGGGCCAGCATCCCGGTGGCGGCCATCGCCGTGGCGGGAAGGTCGCGGCGCAGCGCGGAGAGGCGGTCCGTCGGCAGCAGCGCGGTGAGCCCTGAGAGCGACGAGAGCGACGGCAGCGATGGGCGGCTCGGCCGGGTGAACCAGCGCGGTGGCGAGGGAGCGACAGCGGGGACACGACGTCGCGGCGCGGTCGCCACCGGCTTGAGGTCGGCGCTGCGGTGGGGGCGGTGGCCGTTGGACGACGTGCGCTTGCCGCTGGGACGCGCTGACGCCGCGCGGGTCATGCGCTCGCGTCCGCGTCCGGTGCGCTACGCGCGCGACGCGGCCGGGCGCTGCTCTTGCGCGGGGTCGTGCTTGGCTTGCGCCGGGTAGGCGCCTGGCGCGGGGCGGTGGCCTTGCGCGAGGCGCTTGCGGGCTTCGAGGTGCGCCGCGCGGTGCGCTTCGCTGCTGAAGCGGTCGCCACCGTGGTGGTGCGGCGACGGCGGCTGCGGCGGCCGTTGGCGTTGGTCGACGCGGGCTCGTCGCGCTGGCCGCGGCTGCGCAGGAACTCCTCCAGCTCGGCCTCGTAGCGGTATGGTGCCTCGGCGTCGAGCACGCCGCGGGCGCGGCGCTGGCGGCCGTGGGCAGCGACCGCCTCCATGGTGGTGCGCTGTGGATGGAATCCGAGCTCGACGTGCAGGCGGGTGGTGTCGACCACCCGACCGTGCTGGAGCAGGCGCACGAACTCGGGCGGGAAGTCGACGAGCCCGAAGCGTTCGAGGAAGCGCAGCGCCATGGTTCCGCCCACAAAGGGAATCACCGGCGCGTTGATCTTGCCCATCAGCGCGATGGCCTGGCTGAGCACCACCACCCCGGCACCGGCGACGTTGTACGTGCCCCGGCACTTGTTGAGCGTGGCGTGGGTAAGTGCCGCGATGGCGTCGTCCTCGTCGAGGAACTGTAGGCGCGGGTCGAAGCCGAACACCGTCGGCACGACCGCGCGGTCGAAGAGGCGGGCGAAGGGCGAGTCGAGCACGTCGCCGAGCACGTTGCCGAAGCGGAGCAGCGTCACCGCCACGTCGGGGTGGCGCATCTCATAGTCGCGCACGTACGACTCGACCTCGTCGAGGTCGCCGGTGAAGCCGTCGCGCGCGGGCCCGCGCCGGCGCATGTCCTCGGTCCAGAAGGAGGGGTCGTCGGGCTCGCTGCCGTACACCGCCGTGCTCGACTTGACGATCAGCTGGCGCACCGGGCTGTCGGCGCCGCTGCAGGCCGCGATCAGGTTCATGGTGCCGATGACGTTGGTCTCGTGCACGGTGCGGCCACCCGCCTGCTGCGGGTCGACAATGAGGCCGGCGTGCACCACCGTGTCGATGCCAAGCCCGCGGATCAGCTTGCCGACGAGGCTGTGGCGGATGTCGGCGCGCACGAAGTCGGTGCGGGCCAGTTGACGGATCGGCCCCTCGGTGTCGACGGCGACGATCTGTTCGACGCCCGGGTCCGCCTCCAGCCGGCGGGCCAGCTCGGCGCCCCAGAAGCGCGAGACACCGGTGACGAGGATGCGCCTGCCCTGGGCCACGGTGGAAACCTCCCTTAACAGCGCGTCGATGGTACCGAACAGGTCCCAGGAACGAAGGGAGCGCTCCGCTACGGGTAGATCCCGCGAACCTCCGTGGCTTCGGCCACGTTGGCGACCGCGATGTGGTACGCCGCCTCGCGGAGGGAGACGTTCTGGGACTGCGACCTGGCGCGCACCGCGTCGTAGGCGCGGCCCATCACCTCGCGCAGCCTGGCGTTCACCTCACCGGGGGCCCAGAAGAAGGTCTGCAGGTCCTGCGCCCACTCGAAGTAGGAGACGACCACGCCGCCGGCGTTGGCGAGGATGTCAGGGACGATCAGCACTCCGCGGTCGGCGAGCACCGCGTCGCCGTCGGGGTCGACAGCCGCGTTGGCGCCCTCGGCGATGACGCGGGCGCGCACCCCCGCGGCGTTGGCGCCGGTGATCTGCGCCTCGAGCGCGCAAGGCACCAGGAGGTCGACGCCGAGTGTGAGCAGCTCGTCATTGGTCAGCGTCTCAGCGCCGCCGTAGTCGGCGAGCGCGCCGCCCTCCTCTTTGAGGGCGGTCAGCGCGTGGATGTCGAGGCCGGCGCCGCTGTGCACGCCGCCGCGGCTGTCGGAGACCGCGACCACACGCAGCCCGGCGGCGGCGAGGAGGTGCGCGGTGTTCGAACCCACCTGGCCGAAACCTTGCACCGCCACGGTCGCCCCGGCGGAGTCGATGCCCGAGTCGTTGAGCGCCTGCACGGCTACCGTTGCGATGCCGCGTCCGGTGGCAGCGTGGCGACCCTCGGAGCCGCCGATGACGGTGGGCTTGCCGGTCACCGACGCAGGCACAGAGTAGCCGGCGTGCATCGAGAGCGTGTCCATGATCCACGCCATCTCCTGCGGACCGGTGCCGATGTCCGGGGCGGGGATGTCACGGTCGGGGCCGATCAGCAGCGAGATCTCGGTGGTGAAGCGGCGCGTCAGCCGCTCCAGCTCGGTGGGGCCGAGGAGCTTGGGATCGACGACGACACCGCCTTTGGCGCCGCCGAACGGAACCCCAACGACGGCGGCCTTCCAGGTCATGAACATGGCCAGGGCGCGGGCATCCGCGAGCGTCATCGCGGGGTGGTAACGCAGCCCTCCCTTGGCCGGTCCGCGGGCGATGTTGTGCTGAACGCGAAACCCCGTGTAGACGTGGAAGCTGCCGTCATCCATCTCCACCGGGAAGTGGACAACCAGCTCTCGCTTGATGTGCCGCAGCACCGCTGTGAGCGACGGATCGAGATCGAGCTGGCGCGCTGCCGTGTCGAAATGATGCTGGGCGATGGCGAGCGTCGCGCTGCCCTGCACGGTCGCGGTCATGGGCACACCTTATCTCTCGGAGGTGGCATTCGTGGGGGTTCCCGAGAGCGCTGCGAGTGACGCGGCACGCCGGGCGCGCAGACAAGGATGCGGGGCCGCGCGCAACGCTCGTGCGCGGCGCCGACAGCCCCCATTGCAGCACTCTGCGACGTTGCTCCGATGACGACAGCTGTGTCACAAATACGGTGACACGTTGACAAGAGTGTGTATAGGCACCATGCTTATGCATGACCCGGCGGGGGGTGTTTTGACCACCTCCTGTCACAAACAGCCGTCGTGGTGATCCAGAGCGAAGTGATCATCACCAAGGAGGCCCGTACACATGGCCAGGAGCAGACGCAGGAGAAGCGGCATTGACAAAGCTGTCAGCCGCACCGTCAAACGCGTGAGTCGTCGCGCCAACAGTGGTGGAGGCGACCTACTGAAAGCGGTGCAGGGGCTCGTCAAGGCCCTCCCCGTCAACGAGCTCGAGAAGAGACTC
>NZ_JAEKNS010000032.1:0-44390 GCF_016464765.1 Candidatus Aeolococcus gillhamiae
GCGCGTCACAGTGAAACAACAGCGTTTGCACTGAACGCCGTTCGAGCGCTACGATCAACTCGTATTCGGCAGGCCCGTTTCAGTGCTTACAAAACAGCTGCTCTACCACTGAGCTACGCCGGCCAGCGCGTCGTGAGTCTAGCTGCTCACGGTCCAGTCAACCGTTCCCGCCATGGTCATCGCCCGTGTCAGCCGGGCCGGAGTCGGGTCGGCGCAGCCGCTCGAGGCGGCGCCGCACCTCGGGGTCGATGCGACCCTCGAGCCGGTTGGCGAATGAGGACTCACTGCCGCGGCGCGAGTTGTGCCGGTCCATGTCCGCCTGCGCGCCGCGGACGAGCTGGCGGAGCGCCTCAGGTCCGATGACCGACGCGCCCATGGCCATGACCAGGTCACGCTGCAGCCGGTCGCCGGTGGCCACAGTCACGCTGCGTGCGTCGCCTCGGTGCGACGCGATCGACACGCGGCGCTCGATGACATGATCGGCCGTCTGCCCCTTGCTGCCGAAGACGACCGTGACACCGTCGATCTGCTCGCCGGCGCCGTGGTTGCGGGCGCGCCCGTGGGCGTCGAACACCACGGTGACATGTTCGCCAGTTGCCGCTGAATACCCGGCGAGCATATCGATGAGCCTACGGCGCGCCTCCTCGGCCTGACCCGACTTGATCAGGGGCGCCAGCTCAGGCCACGCATGAACGATGTTGTAGCCGTCGACGATGAGCTCAGCCACGGGTCATCGCTCGCGCGGCGCGAACCCTCGCTGGCGGGCGACCTCGTACAGGAGCACGGCCGCAGCCGCGCCGGCGTTGAGTGAGGACACCCGGCCCGCCAGCGGCAGCGACACCACGACGTCGCAATGGCGCCGGGTCAGCGCGCGCATCCCCTCCCCCTCGGCCCCGATGACCACCGCCACGGGCGCGGTGAAGTCGAAGCCGTCGTAGCGGGTGTCGCCGTCGGCCGCGAGGCCCACCACCCACAAGCCCGCCGCCTTGAGCTGCTCGAGCGCCTGGACCAGGTTGGTGACAACTGCGACTGGAACGTGCTCGGTGGCGCCGGCGGACGCCTTGGCCGCCGCGGCGGTGACGCCGGAGGCGCGGTGCCGCGGCAGCACCACACCGTCGGCGCCCACGGCGTCGGCGGTCCGGGTGATCGCCCCCAGGTTCTGCGGGTCCTGGATGCCGTCGAGGACCACGACGAGCTGCGGCGCGCGCGATTGCCCGATCAGCTCGTCGAGGCGCAGTGGCAGCCGTCCGTGGAAGTAGCCGGCGATCCCCTGGTGGTGCTCGGTGTGGGCGATGTCGTCGAGCCGCTTGCGCGAGCTCTCCTCCACCGCGATGCCTCGTTCGGCGGCCAGCCGGACGATCTCGTCCAGCCTGCCCTCCGCGCCGACGCCGGCGGCGATCACCAGCTTGCGCGCCGGCCGTCCCGCTCGCAGCGCCTCGAGCACGGGGTTGCGACCGTAGAGGATGTCCACACGCCGAGTATCGCCGAGCTATGACCGGCCAACCGAAGCGGGCGGTCGGGGGTTAAAAGCAGCGGAGCTCCGCCCTCCCTCCGCGAGGGCAGGTGGAGCTCCCGGTCTGCGTTGTGTCTAGGCGGTCGGTGGGGGTGGCGGGGTGCCTCCGCCGTACGTCGGCCCGGTGCCGGGAGCGCCGTATGCGCTGGTGACCGCCTGGGGCTCGCTCCGCTTCAGGAAGCCACCAACCGCAACGATGATCCCGGCGATCAGCCCGATGAACAGGCCGAAGCTCGGCCCAACGCTGTACCCGGGGCCTGAGCCGCTCGCGCCGCCGTAGGTCACCAGATATAGCACGGCCATTACAGCCAGGAAAATCCCGAGGATCAGGAAGAGAACCGCATCAGGCTGAGGCATCGTGGGCAATTGGACCGTCGGCACGAAGGTACGCAGCACGAACAACGCGAGTCCAACGAGCACTGCGATGAAAAAGAGCCATCCAGCCCAACCGCTCAGAGCACCAACCGAAGTGTTAAACGCGCCGCAACCAAACGATGTGGCGCCGGTACAGTTGAAGCTCGCGCTGTACCAGGGCAGGAACACGGCGATCAGCGCGACGATCAACCCAACGCCGATCGCGGCGTCACCGTTGGAGAAATTTCGTCCAGCAACTGCAGGCAAGTGGGACCCTCCTAGTCTGACGGCGCCGGGGTGGTCCCGGCGGCCGCAGTATACGGCCCTGAAGTCAGGTGATGGGGATGCCTGCGACAGCGGCTTTTCGCCCCACGCCGACTGTCAGGCGCGCATCGTCCGGCGCGCCAGCGGCCGGCTCAGACGGGCGGTGGCGCTGTGTGAGGGACCCCGGTGAGGTCGGCACGGCGAGTCAGGTAGTCGGCGCGGCTGATCTCACCGCGCACGTAGAGCAGCTCCAACTCGGTGACCGCCGGGCTGGGCATCGGTGGCGCCAGGGCACGGCGGCTTCGCACGGCCGCGAGGATCTCGCGGATGACCCAGACCGCAGCCAGGATCAGCAGGACGCCGAAGGCGAAGCGCAGTGTGATGGCCAGCACGGAGACGCCCGTGTCCATGCCACCGGGAAATCTCCCGGGACCGAAGTCGCCCACTCGATCCATCACCCACAGCCTCCGCACACCATCCGAGGGACTTCGTCACCTGATCATCGGCGTCCGACCTTGCAGACCGATGATCACGGTCAGTCTGTCAGAACCGGTGCCAGCGCTGACCGGCGGCGGTGTCGTCGACCGCAATTCCCGCCTCGGCGAGGCTGGCGCGCAGGCGGTCGGATTCGGCCCATTGGCGGGCGGCGCGGGCCGCCTCACGGGCATCGAGCAGGGCCTGCTCATCTGGCGTCAGCTCCGCTCCAGCGCGCTCGCGCTCGACCAGCGGGAGCACACCCAGCACGTCGTCGACCTCCTCGATGAGAGTGAGGATCTGCGCGTGGGTGGCGCCGCCCAACGCTCCACCGTCGAGCTCGCGGTTGAGCGACCGGATCATGGTGAAGATGGCGCCCATCGCCTCGGGCAGGTTGAGGTCGTCGTCCATCGCGGCCGCGAAGGCGTCGCGGGCCATGCTCACCCGCGTGTCGACCGCCCCGGGTTCCCCGTCAGCCCCAGCGCGCGGGGTGTGCGCGCGCACGCGCGCGCTGAAGTCGGCAAAGCGATCGACGGACTCGGTGGCCGCGTGCAGGGTGTCGTCGTAGTTGAGGGGCTTGCGGTAGTGCGCGGCCGCGATCAGCTGGTAGCGCAGCGCCGACGGACGCGCCCCGCCGTCGACGAGCTCGCGCACGGTGGCGAAGTTGCCCAGCGATTTGGCCATCTTCTCGCCCTCGATGTTGAGGTGCGCTCCGTGACACCAGATCTGGACGAAGGGCCGCCGGGTGGCCGCCACGCTCTGGGCAATCTCGTTCTCGTGGTGCGGGAAGATGTTGTCGACCCCCCCGCAGTGGATGTCGAAGGACTCACCGAGCAGGGCCATGCTCATCGCCGAGCATTCGATGTGCCACCCGGGCCGGCCACGGCCGATGCGCGTGTCCCAGCCGATCTCCTCATCGCCCGCCGCCTTCCAGAGCGCGAAGTCGCGCGCGTCGTCCTTGTCGTACTCGTCAGCGTCGACACGTCCGCCGCCACCCGCAACCAGGCCGTCGGCACGGACCCCGGAGAGGCGGCCGTACTGGGGGAAAGAGCTGATGTGGAAGTACACGCTGTCCTCGCTGCGGTAGGTGACGTCCGCTGCGTCGAGGCGTTCGATGAGCGCCACCATCTCGTCGATGTACTCGGTGGCGCGCGGGTAGTGGTGGGCGCGGCGGATGTTGAGCGTGTCGAGATCCTCAAAGAAGGCGGCGATCCAGGGAGCGGTCTCGCTGTCGAGGTCGTGGCCTGAGGCGACGGCGTTGCGGATGATCTTGTCCTCGACGTCGGTGAGGTTCATGACGTGGGTCACGCGCGCGAAACGCCGCTCCAGCCAGCGCCGCAGCACGTCCTCGAAGAGGAACGTGCGGAAGTTGCCGACGTGGGCGCGCGCGTACACGGTGGGTCCGCAGGTGTACACACGGACGTGCCCGTCCTCGAGCGGGATCACCTCGCGCAGCCGGCGCGTCATCGTGTCGTGCAGGCGCAGGGCCATGTCGCGACAGTCTATCGACGGCGGCTGGTCGCGACCTCCGCGGGCCGCTGCTCAGACGGGACGGCGCCCGCCTGCTCGCGACGGCTGATGATTTGGTCGATGAGGCCCCACTGCAACGCCTGTTCGGCGGTCATGAAGTTGTCGCGTTCGATGGCCTTAGCCACCTCCTCCTTGCTGCGACCGCAGTGACGCGCGTAGATCTCGACCATGACGTCGCGCTGGCGGAGGATCTCGCGCGCGTACACCTCGAGGTCGGCGGCGTTGCCCTGCAGGCCGCCGGACCAGGGCTGGTGAATCATGATCAGCGAGTTGGGCAGGGCGAGGCGCCGTCCCGCGCTGCCGGCGGCGAGCAGCAGGGAGCCGCCGCTGGCCGCCATGCCGAGACAGATCGTCGACACCGGTCCGCTGACGTACTGCACGGCGTCGTACATCGACATCGCCGCGGTGACGCTGCCACCCGGTGAGTTGATGTAGAGGTTGATGGGCTTGCCGGGGTCCTCGCTCTCAAGGAAGAGCAGCTGCGCGGTCACCAGGTTGGCGACCTCGTCGGTGATCTGGTCACCGAGGAATATGATGCGGTCGCGGAGGAGGCGCGAGTAGATGTCGTACGAGCGCTCGCCGCGCGAGGTCGACTCCACCACCGTGGGGATGACGCTCATCTGCTGCCCTCTCGCATTGGCACCGCGAAACCGATGCGCCGCCGCGCCGGCAGGGCGGCCGTGCTCGCCAGGTATGTGCTGAACTGCGCGACGGTCCGCAGCGCGTCGGCGTTGAGCGCAGCGGCGGCGAGCTGCAGTTGGGCACGCGGATCGGCCTCGCTGGCCCGGGCGTCGGTGAGGCTCTGCGGCGTCAGCTGCTCGGCGAAGTCCCCGTAGAGAAGGTGGAGCGGGAGGTCGAGCGCCGCGGCGATCCCGACAAGGCGCTCTGCGCTGACGTCCTTCCTGCCGCGCTCCACCTCGGAGAGGTGGGCCGGTGAGCAGTGGGCGGCGGCGGCGACGTCGGCGAGGGAACGACCGGCGAGCTCACGATGGCGTCGCAGCACCGATCCCTGCACGCGGCGGAGCGAGCCGGCGCGGGCGTGGTTCGGGGTGTGTTCGCTCTCAGCGTAATCCATTTCGCTGTAGGCGATGGTAGCACGGGCTGCCTGGCAGCGGGACGCCTTTCAGGAGGCGCGTTCGACGAGGACGACGGCGGAGGCGGCGATGCCCTCCGCGCGGCCGGTGAAACCAAGCCCGTCGCTGCTCGTGGCGGTGACCTGCAGCAGGTCGCGGTCGACGGCGAGCGCGGCCGCGCACGCCTCGCTCATCGCGGCGAGGTGCGCCGCCAGTCGCGGCTCCTCGGCGATCACCACCACGTGCGCCGAGAGGATGCTCACGCCCTGCGCGGAGAGGATCCGGGCCACGGCGGCCAGAAACTCCGCACCGGGGGTGTCGCGCCAGCGCTCCTCGCTCGACGGAAAGTGGCGGCCCATGTCGCCCTGGCCCGCCGCACCCAGCAGCGCGTCGCAGAGCGCGTGCACCACCACGTCGCCGTCCGAATGGCCGGCGAGGCCGCGATCGTGGTCAAGTTGGACGCAGCCGAGCAGCAGAGGCCGCCCGGCGGTGAGCCGGTGGGCGTCGACGCCGTGCCCGATGCGCAGCGTCACGCGCCGCCGGCCAGCAGGGCGCGCAGCAGCAGCAGGTCGCGCGGATGGGTCACCTTGAAATTGTCAGGGCTGCCGGGAACGATGTGGACTGCGGTACCGAGCGCCTCCACGAGCACCGCGTCGTCGTCGACGACAAGCGCGTTGGCGGTGGCGTGGCGGTGCCCTTCGACGAGCAGCTCACGGCGGAACGCCTGCGGGGTCTGGATCGCGTACAAGTCGTGGCGGTCGAGCGATTGCACGATCACGCCGCCGGCACCGCGCTTGATGCTGTCGACCACCGGCATCGCCACCGTGGCCGCGCCGTGCCGGCGTGCGACGGAGACGCAGTCGATGAAGAGCTGGGGAGCGCAGAGCGGCCGCGCCGCGTCGTGCACCGCGACGACGTCAGCGTCGCCGACGTGCTCGAGCGCCAGGCGAACGCTGTCCTGACGGCGGGTGCCGCCCGTGGTGAGCACCACCTCTGCAAATCCGGCGTCCCCGGCCAACGCGGCGATGAGCTCGTGACGGTCCTGCGGCGCGGCGATGACCACGCGATCGAAGGTCTTCGACGCGGCCGCCGCGGCAAGGGTGTGAGCCATGAGCGGCCGACCGCCCACGTCGGCGAAGAGCTTGTCCTGCCCCATCCTCCGGCCCCGCCCCGACGCGGGAATGATGAGGACCGCGCTCAGCGCGGTGCCGCCCGCGACCGCACCGCACGCCCGGTCCGCTGCGACGCGTCGGGGCCGTCCGTGGTGGCGAAGATCATCCGCCCGGCGGACGTCTGCAGGACCGAGGTGACCGTGGCGCGCACGGTGTCGCCCAGGCGGGCCTTGGCGTTCTCCACGACAACCATGGTGCCGTCGTCGAGGTAGCCGACGCCCTGGTGGAGCTCCTTGCCCTCGCGCACCACCGCGATGGAGATCTCCTCCCCGGCGCTGAGGATCGGCTTGAGCGCGTTGGCGAGGTCGTTGAGGTTGAGCACGCGCACCCCGGCGATGCGGGCGATCCGGTTGAGGTTGTGGTCGCTGGTCATGAGCACCGCCGAGCGCGCCACCGCCAGCTTGATGAGGCGGGCGTCGACCTCGGCGGCCTCGGGGAAGTCGAGGTCGGTGATCTCGCAGACGACGTCGTCGCGGCGCTGCAGCTCCTCGAGCACAGAGAGGCCGCGCCGGCCCCGCGCGCGGCGCAGCGGATCGCCCGAGTCGGCCACTCTCTGCAGCTCCTCGAGGACAAAGCCGGCGATGAGGAGGCGGCCCGGGACGAAGCCGGCCTTGGCCACCTCGGTGATGCGGCCGTCGATCAATGCCGACGTGTCCACCACCACCGGTGGACCGTCGATGGCGGCGCCCCCGGGCGCCTGCGCACCCGGTCGCGCGTCATCCCTCCCGCTGCGCAGCACCGCGGCGAACGCCTGGCGGCGGCGGGTCGCAGTGCGCGCACCGACGTTGACGAGCGCCACGGCGAGCACCAGC
The DNA here is from genome assembly GCF_016464765.1 of Candidatus Aeolococcus gillhamiae. Classification (NCBI taxonomy): domain Bacteria; kingdom Bacillati; phylum Candidatus Dormiibacterota; class Candidatus Dormibacteria; order Candidatus Aeolococcales; family Candidatus Aeolococcaceae; genus Candidatus Aeolococcus; species Candidatus Aeolococcus gillhamiae. Next base: position 7,193 of record NZ_JAEKNS010000032.1, read on the forward strand.
GACACGACAGTGCCGACGTGCAGCGGGAGCGGGCTGAGCAGGACGGCGACCAGCGCCGCGATGACGAGGCCACCGAGCACCCCGACCAGCGCGCCGAGGATCTGGGAGACCGGGGCCTGATTGAGCATGTGCTCCAGCCAAAGATACGGCTCGACAGTGAGCAGCGGCGCGGCCAGGGCCAGGGCGGCGGCGCCGACGATGGCGGTGCCGGCCAGGGTGATCGACGTGGCCACCTGGTCGTTGCCGAACACGCCAGGCGAGTTGCTGATCACGAAGCCCGCATAGAAGATGCCGACCACCACGCCGGTGATGGCGCCCACCACACGCGCGATGGCCCGGGCGCGACTGTGATCGGGCGCTTGTCCAGGCATTGTCGCTCGATCTAAGCACAGGCCCGGCAGCGGCGCCGGCTATGTCACCCCATCGCAACGGGGGCGCGGCGAGCGTCACCGCCGCTCATTCCGGGCGCAGGAGACCGATCGCGGCGGAGACCGTCGAGACCCGCTGGAGGCGGAGCCCTCGCGGGGCCGCCGAACGACCACCCTCGGGAATCACCGCAGCCACCTGGCCGAGCGCGTCTGCCTCGGCGAGCCGGGCGTCCAGGCGCGAGGCGCGGCGTACCTCGCCACCGAGCCCGACCTCCCCGAGCACGACGGTGTCGCGCGGAAGGACGCGGTTGCGGGCGGCACCGGCCAGCGCCAGGGCCACCCCGAGATCGACCGCCGGGTCAGACAGCCGGACGCCGCCGACCACGTTGAGGAAGACGTCGGCCTGGCCGAGCAAGACCCCGGCGCGCTTCTCAATCACCGCGATGAGGAGGTGGAGGCGGCCGAGGTCGAACCCCGAGCTGGTGCGCCGCGGCAGCCCGAACGAGGTGGGCGCCACCAGGGCCTGGATCTCTACCACGAGCGGCCGGGTGCCCTCGCAGGTGACCGTGAGGACGTTCCCCGGCACCGTCAGGCTGTTCTCGTCGAGGAATGCCCGCCCGGGCGCGTCCAGCTGGCGCAGCCCCTCCCCCTCCATGGTGAAGAGGCCGAGCTCCCCGGTGCTGCCGAACCGGTTCTTCACCCCGCGCAGCAGGCGGTGCTCACCGTGGCGCTCACCTTCCAGGTAGAGGACGACGTCGACCATGTGCTCGAGCGTGCGTGGCCCGGCGATGGCTCCGTCCTTGGTGACGTGGCCGACGAGCACGATTGGCACGCCTGTCTCCTTGGCAACGGTGAGCAGCCGGGCCACCGCCTCGCGCACGTGACCCGGGCTGCCCGGGGTGCCCGCCGCATCCGGGGCACTGACCGTCTGAATCGAGTCCACCACCGCCAGGGGCGGGCGAGCGCTGGCGATCGCGGCCGCGAGCCCGTCGAGGTCGGTCTCGGCCAGGACGGCGACCGAGGGCAACCGGCAGCCCAGCCGTTCGGCACGCATCGCCACCTGGGCCGCCGACTCCTCGCCGGCGCAGTACAGCACCGGGTCGTCGGCGCTGCCCATCCGCGCGGCCAGCTGCAGGGCCAGCGTCGACTTGCCAATGCCTGGGTCTCCGCCGAGGAGGATCAGCGAGCCAGCCACGACCCCGCCGCCGAGCACGCGGTCGAGCTCGTCGATGCCGGAGCGACGGCGCTGTCCGGTACCGTCCCCCACCCGATCGAGCCGCTGGGCCACGCCCGCGCGCAGCGGAGCCCGCGAGCGCAAGGTAAGGCCGGGCACAGCGGCCGCCTCGCCGACGGTGTTCCATGAGCCACAGCCGTCGCAGCGGCCCTGCCACTTTGGGGTGGTCGCCCCGCAGTCCGAGCAGACAAACAGCTGGCGCGGAACGCGGACGGCGGTCATGACGAGCTCGAGACGAACATCTGTTCGCTCATTGTCGACGGCAGGCGGCTCGCTGTCCAGCCCTGAGGGCGGTTCGTCCCGCGAGCGTCCGCGGCCTACTCAGCGGTGTCGGGACGGCGCTGCAGGGCCCCGATGCGCGTGAGGCGCCGCCAGCCCAGCAGCAGGACCCCCACCACCACCAGCAGCGGGAGCGCCGTGACCACACCCTCCAGGGCGGCGCCGGTGAGGTGGACGGCGTTGTCCCAGCCGCTGCCGACGCCGCTGCTCACCGGGTTGGTGGGTGGGACCGGGGCCACCGTGGTGCCGCGCTCGGACATCTGCACCGTCGCGGTGGACAGGTCGACGGAGGCGGTGAGCACGTTGAGCTGCCCCTGGTCGGTGTCCACCTCGGTCTGAACGGAGGCGATCTGCTGCTCGAGGCTGGTGATGTCGCCGAGCGAGATGGCCTTGGCGAGCAGCGCGTCGAGCGCCGCCAGGTGTGCGTGCGCCGAGGCGAGGCGGGCGTCTACGTCGACGAACTGGGCGGTGTGGTCGACAGCGGAGAAGTTGATCGATGACGCCACGAAGCCGGAGGGCATGCCGTTAAGGACGTCCGCGATCTTGGCGGTTGGAACCTTGAGGGTGACCGCGCCGCTGACGATGCGGCCGGCGCTGTCGGGCTGGGTGCTCGAGCTGACCACGTAGCCGCCCATGGCGACGCCGCGAGCGATCACGCCTTCGAAGGAGGTGAGGAAGGTTCCCGGCGCGACGGTGTAGGTGGCGTTGACCGAGCGCTCGATGTGGGAGCTCGGCGGTGTGCCCACGACGATCCCGGCGGTCTGTCCGGAAGCCGGACCCGCAGAGCCGCCCGAGGCACTGAGCTGGTCAGGGGCGACCGCGTGCCCGGCGGCCGGGGCGAAAGCCCCCGGGGCGCCCTGGGACGAGTACCCACCCGTGGTGGTGCCGGCGCTGGCGCAGCCGGCCAGCAACGCGGTCGCGAACAGGATGACGACGATCCGGCGCGTGGTCATGAGAGTTCCTCGATGAGTCGTGTGGCCGCCGCGGAGACGGTTCATGGGATGCCGTTCCCGGAGAGGACCGCGACAGCGCGGCCCGTCACCGCGTCGATGAGGACCAGCCGGGTGTGGCCAGCCGACGCTGCGGGTCCCGACTGCGCTCCGACCGGCACGTCGACCGCCCAGCACAGGCAGCTGGTCGGAGCCGCCGGAGCGGACAGTTCTGCGTCGGCAAGCACCGCAGGACCCGGCGTCCCCGCGCTGGGACCAGCCGCGGCGCTCGCCGCCTGTTGCGCCTGGGTGGCACTCAGCACCGCGGTTCCCAGTCCGGCGGGAGGAAGCAGCCGCACCCCATGCTGTGCGAGCAGGGCGGTGTCCACCCCCGGGTAGACAAAGCCCAGCGACTGCCGAGGCGCTGCGTTGGCCGGTCCAAACGTGGCCGCTCCCGCGGCGCCCGACGACAGCGCCGCTCCACCGCCATGCGGCAACGCGTGCGTTCCCACGAGGACGACCAGCGCGGCAGTCGCCAGCGCACCCGTGGCGCCGGCGAACCACCTCGCCATCGAGCGCCGCCGCACCGGCAGCGTCCGCGCGCTCATGTCGGCGACGCCTCGCGGGAGCGGGGTGGCCGTGGTCACCGCGAAGTAGCTCTGGAGCTGGTCACCGAGCTCGCCCGCGTCCGGCTTCGGATCAGACATTGGCCATCTCCTTGCGCATCGACGCCAGGGCGCGCGCCAGGTGGGTGCGCACCGAGCCGGCGCTGCAGCTCATCAGGTCCGCGCATTCGTCGACCGAATAGCCGTGGTGGTAGTGGAGGAAGATGGCCGCCCGCTGCCTGGTGGAGAGCTTGCCGTAGCTGCGATCCAGGTCGACCAGCCGTCCGTCGAAACGCGGGTCGGGCGGCGCTGCATCGTCCCTGTTGGCGGCGGCCCCGGGGCGCAGGCGTAGCCACTTGCGCCTGTTGATGCAGTGGTTCACGCAGATGCGCACCAGCCAGGTCGGCCGGGCGCCCTCATCGCGCAGCCTGTCCCAGCTCTTCCAGGCCTTGAGCATCGCGTCCTGGAGGGCGTCCTCGGCCTCAGCGTGGTCGCGCAGGATCGAGTAGGCAATCCCGTACAGGCGGCGCCGCTGCGCGTTGAGCAGCGCGTCGAAGCTCGCCTCCGCGCTCGTCGTGCGCGCAGCCGTCGGCATCATGAGGATCTCCTGCGCAGTGTCCACACGAAAATAGACACGCGCCGAGCCACATCTACTGACAAGGGCGAAGGGGGAACTGCTTGCGCCCCCGGCTCAGCGCCTGCGGGCGTATCCCCTCTGGCGACGCTGCGGGCGTTGCGGACGCTGCCGCTCGCTCGCCACCGCAGCGGCGGCCTCTGCCTCCGGGTCGTCGATGCGGCGGCGCAGGTCGGTGAGCCGGTCGCGGAGCTCCGCGGCGCGCTCGAACTCGAGGTCGCGCGCGGCGCGCTTCATCTCTCGCTCCACCTCCTTGGCGAGGCGGAGCAGCTCGTCGGGTGGGAGACCGGCCGACTCCTGGAACTCGGCGGCGTGCACGCTGAGGTCGTCGCGATGGGTCTCCATCTGGTAGACGGCCTTGACGATCGACAGCGGCGTGATCCCGTGCGCCTCGTTGTGCGCAGTCTGCACGACGCGGCGCCGGTCGGTCTCGGCGAGCGCCTGCTCCATTGCGTCGGAGCGGCGATCGGCGTACATGACCACGTGGCCGTTGACGTTGCGGGCGGCCCGGCCGATGGTCTGGATCAGCGAGCGATAGCCACGCAGGTAACCCTCCTTGTCGGCGTCGAGGATACCGATGAACGCCACCTCGGGGAGGTCGAGCCCCTCGCGCAGGAGGTTGATGCCGACCAAGACGTCGAAGACGCCGAGGCGCAGGTCGCGGATGATCTCGACCCGTTCGAGCGTGTCGATGTCGCTGTGCAGGTAGCGCACCCGCACCCCCGCCTCGCGCAGGTAGTCAGTGAGGTCCTCGGCCATCTTCTTGGTCAGCGTTGTGATCAGGCACCGTTCCTTGCGCTCGACGCGTCGAGCGATCTGCACGAGCAGGTCGTCGATCTGACCCTCGGACGGCTTCACCTCGACGGTGGGATCGACGAGGCCGGTCGGTCGGATGATCTGTTCGACGACCTTCAGCGAGTGCGTCTCCTCGTACTGGCCCGGGGTGGCGCTGACGTAGATCACCTGGTCCACCATCGAGTCCCATTCGGCAAAGGTGAGCGGGCGGTTGTCGAGTGCCGACGGGAGCCGGAAGCCGTACTCCACCAGCGGGATCTTGCGCGAGCGGTCACCACCGTGCATACCGCCGATCTGGGGCACCGCGACGTGCGACTCGTCGACGACCACCAGCGCGTCCTCGGGCAGGAAGTCGAGCAGGCAGAAGGGCCGCTCCCCCTCCGCGCGGCCACTGAGGTGGCGCGAGTAGTTCTCGATGCCGGCGCACGTGCCGGTCTCCTGCATCATCTCCATGTCGAAGTTGGTGCGCTGCAGCAGACGCTGCGCCTCAAGTAGGCGTCCGCGCGACTCCAGCTCGGCGACGCGCTCGGCGAGCTCCTCGCGGATGCGTTCGAGCGCGCTCTTCATCTGCTCCTGCGGGGTGACGTAGTGCGACGCGGGGAAGACGGTGAACTCCTCGCGGTGAGCGAGGATCTCGCCGGTCAGCGGGTCGAACTCCTTGATCGACTCGATCTCGTCGCCGAAGAACTCGATGCGGGTGGCCACCTCCTCATAGGCCGGTTGCACGTCGAGCACGTCGCCCCGCACCCGGAACTTGGAGCGGCCGAAGTCGACATCGTTGCGCGAGTACTGCAGGTCGGCGAGCTTGCGGAGCAGGATGTCGCGCCGCCACGTCTCACCCTTGCCCACCTTGAGCGACTCACCCAGGTAGTTCTCCGGCGAGCCGATACCGTAGATGCAGGAGATCGACGCCACCACGATGACGTCGCGGCGGGTCAGCAGCGCACGCGTGGCGCTGTTGCGCAGCCGGTCGATCTCGTCGTTGCGCGACGAGTCCTTCTCGATGTACGTGTCGGTGCGCGGGATGTACGCCTCGGGCTGGTAGAAGTCGTAGAAGGAGACGAAGTACTCGACCGCGTTGTTGGGGAAGAACTCACGGAACTCCGCCCACAGCTGCGCTGCCAGCGTCTTGTTCGGTGAGAGCACCAGAATGGGACGCTGGAGGCGCTCGGCGAGGTGGGCGATCGTGAACGTCTTTCCCGAGCCGGTGACGCCGAGCAGGGTCTGCTCGCGCAGGCCGTCGCCGACGCCGCGCTCGAGGGCGTCGATGGCCGCCGGCTGGTCACCGGCGGGCGCGAAGGACGAGACGATCTCCAGCTCTGGCACGGATCTCAGTCTACCGGGAGCCTCGCGGCGGTCCGCCCCCGGTCTCAGGCCGTCCTCACCGCCGTGTACACCTCCTCCAGGCGCGCCCCGATCCGCTCCCACGAGTGACGCTCGCGAACCCAGCGGTGGGCGGTGCGCCCAAGCTCATCGCGGCGCGTCGGCTCGTCGTTGAGGTGGAGGCAGAGTCGCACCATGCCGGCCACATCGCCGGGGTCGACCAGCAGGCTGCGCTCGGCGGTGGCGTCGCGGAGCCCGTCGACGTCGTAGCCCACCACCACCGCACCGCGTCCCTGCGCCTCGAGGGCGACCAGCCCGAGGCCCTCGTAGCGGGACGGCAGGAGGACCAGCGACGCCTCCGCGTACTCGCGGGCCAGCCGCTCGTCGTCGACGCGGCCGGCAACGGTCAGCGCGGCGACACCGGCCGCGGCCGCGCGCACCCTGTCGGCGAGGCGCCCGCCGCCGACCACTGTCGCGGTGACACCCGGCCGCCGCGCGATCACCTCGCGCATCACCGCGATGGCCTCGAGCACCCCCTTCTCCGGTTCCCAGCGGCCCGCGAAGAGCAGCCGGAAACCGGCGCGGGGCGACGGTGGCCGGGCCGGTACGTCGACGCCAGGCGCCAGCACCTCGACGCGCTCGCGTGCCACCCCCAGCTCGCGCACCGCGGCCGCCGTCGACGGCGAGATGGCGAGGACAGTCGACGCGGCGCGGTAGGCGCGCCCTTCCAGAGGTGACAGCAATCGACGCAGTGAGGCGCGGCCGTGGGCCATGCGGTAGGTGTGATTGGCTGTGTAGACGAGCGGTACGTCGAGCTTGCGCAGCAGGAGCACGCCACCCGGTCCACCGAGCGCATGCACCACGTCGGGGTGGGATGCACTGATGAGCCACGGATGACGGTTGACGTGGACCGAGAAGTCGAGTGGCGCGCGTCCGGTGACCCGCGGGTACCGCTGCGCGTGCTCGCCGCGGCCGCCGACCGTGCTGACGTCGTGTCCCCGGGCCGTCACCGCCGCGCGCATGCCGCGCAGCTCGACGCCCTGGCCACCGAGTGGTGGCTCATCGTCGTAGCTGACAAAGGTGACCCGGGTCATTTCTGACAGGTGGGACACCACACGGTGGTCCGCCCCGCGACGGTTGCGTGGCGGAGGATCGCGCCGCAGCGCAGGCAAGGGCGGCCGCCGCGCCCGTACACCTGCAGGCGCTCCTGGTTGGTGCCCTTGGCGTTCCAGAGATCGCGGTAGTCGTCGATGCTGCTGCCGCGGTTACGAATCGCCGAGAGCAACACCGCGGGGATCGCGTCGTGCAGCGCGGCCCGCTGGACGCGGGTCAGGGTGTGGCAGCGGTGCTGCGGCCGCACCCCGGCGAGGTGGCACGCCTCGTCGATGTAGATGTTGCCCAGCCCGGCAACACCGCGCTGGTCGAGCAGGGCCGCCTTGACGGTGCGCGTCGTCGAGCGCAAGACGGCGTCGAGGCGAGTGGCGGTGAACTCGTCCGACAGAGGCTCCACACCGAGGACCGGGAGCACGCGCGAGTCCTCGAGCACGGCGCGCGGGCCGAGGAGGATGCGACCGAAGCGGCGCGCGTCGTCGTAACGCAGCTCGCGGCCGTCGTCGAGCGTGGCACGCAGATGGGTGTGTTTGGGCGCCGGGACGTCGGGGTCGCAGACCCGCAGGTGGCCGGTCATACCGAGATGGAACACCAGGTCCTCACCGCTGCGCAGCTCGCAGAGTATGAACTTGCCCCGGCGCGTCACCGCGTCGACATGCTGGCCGGGGAACACCGCTCTGAACACGTCGGGCACGGGGAAGCGCAGCACTTTAGGATGGCCGAGCTGCACCGCCATCACCTGCCGTCCCACCAGCGCGGCGCGCAGGTCGCGCGCCACCGTCTCGACCTCAGGTAGCTCCGGCACTCGCGGTCTCGCGCAGAGGTGTCATCTCCTGCCAGTTCTGGCCGATCTTGACGTCGACGACGAGCGGCACCACCAGCTCGGCGGCTCCCCCCATCGCATCGCGGACCAGCGCCACTGCGTGGTCGACCTCGTCGGCGGGACATTCGAGCACCAGCTCATCGTGGACCTGGAGCAGGAGTCGCGAGCGTACCCCGGCGTCTCGCACCGCGGCGTCACAACGGATCATCGCCAGCTTCATGATGTCCGCGGCCGCGCCCTGGATAGGCATGTTGACCGCCATCCTCTCGGCGGCGCTGCGCAGCTGACGGTTGGCGGCGCGGATGTCGGACAGGTGACGGCGCCGACCCATGAAGGTCTCCACCCAGCCCCACTCGCGCGCGTGCATGCGGGTGCGTTCAAGGTAACGAGTGACGGCCGGGAAGCTGTCGAAGTACTTGTCGATGAAGACGCGCGCCGCCTCCTGGTCCATGCCGGTGTCGCGGGCAAGCCCGAAGTCGGACAGGCCGTACACGACGCCGAAGTTGACCACCTTGGCGATGCGCCGCTGATCTGGGGTCACCGCCTCCGGGGGCACGTCGTAGACCTCGGCGGCGGTGCGCCGATGGATGTCTTCGCCACGCTCGAAGGCGGCGATCAGCTCCTGCTCGCCGCTCACGTGGGCGAGCACGCGCAGCTCGATCTGCGAGTAGTCGGCGCTGACCAGCTGTTGGCCGGGGTCGGCCACGAACGCGTGGCGGATGCGCCCGCCCCACGCCGTCCGCACCGGCACGTTCTGCAGGTTGGGGTCGGCCGAGCTGAGCCGACCGGTGGACGCCACCGCCTGGTTGAACGATGTGTGGACGCGCCCATCGGCTGCACAGAGGAGCGGCAGCGCGTCGACGTACGTGCTCTTCAGCTTGGTGAGCTGGCGCCACTCGAGGATGACGTCGACCACTGGGTGCTCGCCGCGCAGCGACTCGAGGCTGTCGGCGTCGGTGCTGCGACCGGTCTTGGTGCGCCGGCCCGCGGCCAGGCCGAGGTTGTCGTAGAGGAAGGTAGCCAGCTGCTGCGTGGAGCCCGGGTTGAAGGTGTACCCCGCCGTCTCGGCGACGATGGCCTCGAGTTCGCTGATGCGCCTCTGCAGCTCGCCGGACAGCTCGGCGAGCTCGTCGCAGTCGACCCGGATGCCCACGCGCTCCATCGCCGCGAGGATTGGGATGAGCGGCATCTCGACCGTCTCGAAGAGCGCGTTGAGCGTGCCCTCGTCGAGCTGTGGGCGGAGCGCGGTGCGGACGGGGGGGACCAGGGCCACCAGGTTGCCGTAGTACTGCGCTGCCTCGTCCACCGGCACGGCCGACACCCGGCGGCGTGCCCGACCGCTGCCGAGCAGGATGTCCTCCGGCTGTTCGGTGAGCCCGCAGAGGTCGTGGCCGAGAACGGTCAGCGACGGCACCCGGGTGCGCGTGGTGATGCAGAGGTAGGCGGCGAGCATGCAGTCGAAGCCAAGGGCGCCGACCTCGACGCCGCGTGACGTCCACGCCAGCAGGTCCTGCTTGAGGTCGTAGCCGTGCTTGAGGATCGAGTCATCGCCGAGCAGCCGCGCCACGACGTCGAGAACGCCGTCGGGAGCGTTGCCGTCCTCGTGGCCGACCGCGATGTAGTACGAGGGGTCAGGCGAGTCCATCGAGGTGAGCGCGACACCGGCGACCCCGCCGCGGCGCGCGCTGCCGTCGAGGACGGTGCGCACGGCGATCCCACCGCCGGCGCGCAGCCGCGCGGCCATCTCCTCGGCGTGCGCCGCGCTGTCGACCACCACGACGTCAACCGCCTGCGGGACGGCGTCGAAGACCAACGCCGCCTGACCGTTGGCGGCCGGGGCCGGAGTGGCGCCCTGCGCCGTCCATGCCGGCGCGCCGTAGGTGGGAATGCGCCCGAGCAGCGAGCGGAACTCGAGACGATCGAACACCGCGCGGACGGCGACGTCGTCGTGCGGGCCCAGTCGCGACCCCTCGATGTCGAGCGTGATGTCCATATCGAGCTGGATGGTCGCCAGCTGCTTGCTGAGGCGGGCCTGGTCGGCGTGCTCGGTGAGCAGCCGCTTGACCTTCCCCTCCTTCATGCCCGACACCGCCTCGAGGATGGACTCGAGCGGACCGTGCTCCTGGACCAGGCTCATCGCCGTCTTGTCACCGATGCCCGGCACGCCGGGAATGTTGTCGGTGATGTCGCCGCGCAGTGACTTGAAGTCGACCACGAGCGGCGGTTTGAAGCCGTAGCGCTCGAACACCCGGTCGACGTCATACACGATGGTGTCCGAGATACCGCGACGATTGGCAAAAACACGGACGTGGTCGGTGACCAGTTGGAGGGCGTCGAGGTCTCCGGTGACGATGATCACGTCAAGACCTGCCTTCTCGCCCTGCACGCTGAGCGTGCCGATGACGTCATCCGCCTCGAAGGTGGGCACCTCGATGATGGGGATGCCCAGCGCCTCGACGACATCACGGCACCAGGGGAACTGGGGGATGAGGTCGTCCGGCGTCGGCTTGCGTCCGGCCTTGTAGGTGGAGTCCTGCTCGTGGCGGAAGGTGCGTCCCGGCGGGTCGAACGCGGCCACCGCATGGGTCGGCTGATGGTCGCCCAGCGCCTTGAGCAACATCGAGGTGAAGCCGTAGGCGGCGTTGGTCACCTCGCCGCGGCTGTTGGTCAGCGCGGGCATCGCGAAGAACGCGCGATAGACGAGCGAATGGCCGTCGATGAGCAGGAGAGTGTCGCGTCCCACAGCAGGCTATGGTACGCAGCCATGGAGGCCAGCCTCGAGCTTGCGCGCGCCGACATCGGCTTCAGCGCCGCCCACTTCTCGATCCACCAGGGGCGCAGCGAACGCCTCCACGGCCACAACTACCGCGTCAGCCTGCGCGCTCGCGGCACGGTCGACGAGGAGGGTACGGTCGTCGACTTCTCAGCCCTGAAGGGCGCGCTGCGAGACCTCTGCGCCGAGCTGGACGAGCGCATGTTGGTGCCGACGCGCTCCCCGCACGTCCGTGTCGAGGAAAGCGCCGACGGGATCAGCCTCATCGAGGGATCGCGGCGCTTCCTCATCCCGCGTGGCGACGCCGTGCTCCTGGCGCTGGTCAACACCACATGTGAGTGCCTCGCCGGCCACCTGCTCGGCGCCCTCCGCGGCCGGCTCGGCAGCACGGGCTACCGGCTCGAGGTCCGCGTCGAGGAGATCCCCGGCCAGGGCGCCAGCGTCTCGGAGTGAACCGCTCGCACCGTGGGGATGTCACGGCAAGGCGGCGCTATCATCGAGACATGGCCGATCTCATCGAGATGTCCGTCGACAGCATCCGCGTCCACATGCCGACAGGCCAGCACGTGGTCATCCTCAAAGAGAAGACGGCGGAGCGCTACCTACCCATCTGGATCGGCATCAACGAGGCCAACGCCATCGCGCTGAAGATCACCGGGATGACCCCGGAGCGACCGATCACGCACGACCTCCTCGCCAACATCCTCGGAGCGGTCGACATCAACGTCGAGCGCATCGTGGTCACGTCGCTGGCCAACGAGGTGTTCTACGCGCGCATCCTGGCGCACGTCGACGGACGCCACGTCGAGATCGACTCACGCCCGTCGGATGCGATCGCCGTGGCGGTGCGGGTGGGCGCCGGCATCTTCGTCGCCACCGAGGTGCTCGACCGCGCCGGCGTGCTTCCCGAGGCCGACCAGGAGGGTGAGCCGGGCGAGACCGACGAGGAGACCACCGAGCGCCTCGCCAAGATCCGCGATTGGGTGAACGAGCTCAACCTTCCCGACCTGGGCGGCGAGAATCCTCTCTCACAGAGCTAGGCTCCGGTCGAGGCCCGCGCGCCCTAGATCAGTTCGGCGCAGATCTCCACGTACTGGGCGAGGTGGCGCGAGCCGAGGAAGTCGTTCGTGACGCGCTCCTTGGCAGCATCTCCGATCCGCCGGGCGCGCTCGGGATCGCTGAACAGCCCGCAAACGGCCACCGCGAACGCCTCTTTGTCGGTGGGATCGTCGAGCAGGATCCCGCTCACGCCGTCCTCGATCTGATCCTGGATGCCGCCGATGCGGCTGGCCACCACCGGCCGCGCCTTCCACATCGCCTCCGCCACCGTGAGACCGAAGCCCTCCGCGAGGCTCTTCTGCACCACCGCGTCAGCGCGGCGCTGCAGCGCGTTGACCATGGCGGCATTCTCCTCGTCGTCGTCCATGGGCAGGAGGACAAGGTGCACGCGGGCGCGGGCGTCCTCGGGCAACGCCTCCCAGGCGCTCTTCACCTCCTCTTACGTCTCGGCGCCCTCAGGGTCGTCGGCGACCTCTGCCACGCTGGGGCCGGCGAGCAGGAGGTGAGCGTCACAGGTGGCGATGACCCCGCCGACGAATCCCTCGAGCACGCCGATCGGATCCTTGAGCCGATCCCAGCGCGACACCTGCAGGACCAGCGGCGTCTCAGATCCGAGCCGAGACGCCTCCACGATGGTCGCCGTGTGCTCGATGCGACCCGGACTTCCGTCGACGCGCTGGTAGGTCGCGGCGCTGCCGTCGCTGTCGTCGACGATGCCGGTGGCCGTGAGGATGGCGTGCACCGACGCGGGGTCCATCTCGAAGTTCTTGGTGGAGAAGGGATCGATCGACGGCGCTACCACGATGATGCGGTCCTTCTCCAGCCCCTCCCAGGCGAACGCCTCCCGCGAGAAGATGCAGCGGGCGGCGCGGTGCACGTAGGGCAGCAGGAAGTTCCAGGTGTCGCGCGCGTCATCGTTCGGTGTGTCCATGCCGACGTGGCAGCGCCAGACCACGCAGAAGCCGGCGTCGACCAGCGGCGGGATCAGCCCGGCGGTCTGAGGGTCGTGCAGGATGATCACGTCACCCTGCTTGAAGCGCTGGATGAGCTGCTCCGCTTGGTCCTTGAGCACCTCCTCGTAATGACGGCGGTCATCATCGCTGAGTCCCTGGCCATCGCCCGGTGCGCCGTGCAGGCGGTTGTGGATGCGCTTGGTGACGACGAAGAAATTCTCGTCGCCGGCAATGACCAGCCAGCGAGTGTCCACCCCTACGCCGCGCGCGTATGGCAGCAGCGCGGTGAGCATCTCCGCGACGCCGCCCCCGTGGGCGGTCGAGTTGACGTTCCAGATGGTGCGACCCTCGAACAGCTGCCGCGCGTCCGCGATCGCGCTGTCCAGGTCGGCCACCTGCTCCTTGCTGAGCACCGTTTCGAAGCGCTCGGGGTCGACCGCCCCGACCTCGACCTCGCTGATGTCAGGCATTCGGCCCCATCCATGAGCGTGCTACCGGCAGTTAACAGGATAGCGGGACGCCCACGTTGTCTGTCAGCGGGGGATCAGCGCCGCGCCGCCGGGCAGCGTGGCAGAGTTGCCAGGGTCATCGCCGGGGTGGCGGAACGGTAGACGCAGCGGTCTCAAAAACCGCCGGGGGCAACCCCGTGTGGGTTCGACTCCCACCCCCGGCACGTTGACACGTGTCAGCCGGCGGCGGTGTCTTCGGTGAACAGGCCGAAGGTGTTGCCCTCGGTGTCCTTGCAGGTCGCGAACCAGCCCATGCTGGGGATGGGCGACTTGCCGAGGACCACGCTGCCCCCGGCGGCGGTGATCTTCTCGAGTGTCTCCTCGATGGACTCGACGCTCACCGTCACCGAGGTCACCGAGTCGGCGCTGCGCTTGAAGAACCCACCGTTGATCCCAGGCTCGCTGTCGGGCCCGGTGGTCACCATGCCGTAGTACGACGGGGCGCCGTCGAACGACTGAACGGTCCAGCCGAAGACGTCGCGGTAGAAGGACTCGGCACGGGCGGGATCGTCGACGGGCATCTCGAAATGGCTCGGTCGGGGCATGGTGCAATTCCTTCTGTGGTGGGACCTACTGCGATGTTAGAGAAGCGCCAGTTGTGCCACCCGCGTCGAAGCGGGGTCGGCATGGAGCACGGTGGCCCTCTCGATGAACGCGCAGAGGGCGTTGGCCAGCGGAATCTGCGCCGCGGTCGTGCAGGCGACACGGAGCAAGTCAGGCGAGCAGACCAGGATGGCCAGGCAGCGCGCCCGTGACACGGCCACGTTCGTGCGGTTGCGCGAGTACAGGAACTCCATGCCCCGGGGTACCTCCTCGGCGAGGGAGGTGGCCATCGAGTAGATGACCACCGCGGCCTCTTGGCCCTGCACGCGGTCCACGGTGCCGACCGTCACCTCATCCAGGACGGCGCGTCGCAGTGCGGCGACCTGGGCGTTGTAGGGCGCGACCACGAGGATGTCGTCGGCGCTCAGCGGGCGTTCGACGTTGTCGCGGTCGATCCAGCGCTGTCCGAGCAGGCCGGCCACCAGCGCGGCCACCGCGGCCGCTTCCTGCTCGGATGCCGAACGATTGCCGGAATGCTCGACCGGCAACCAGCGCAGGCCGGTCCCAGCGGGCTCGTCCCCTCCTAGGACTCGCTGGCGCGCGGTCTCGGGGCTGGACCGCAGCCGCGAGTCGTAGAAGTTGTCGGAGATGTAGCTGCAAACGTCGGGGTGGAGCCGCCAGCTGATGTCGAGGAAGAGCCCGCGATCAGGCGCGATGGTTTCCTCGCCAGCGAGCAGGTGGCCGAGCGCCGAAGCCTCAGCGCCGGGCGGATGCGTGCCCTGCGACGGCTGCTCGAGCTGCTGCGGGTCACCGAGGAGCACCACGTTGCGCGCGCACGGCGCCACCGCGAGGACATTGGCCAGCGACAGCTGCCCGGCCTCGTCGACGACCAGCGTGTCGAACCGGCCACTCATCTCGTCGCGCGCCAGCAACCACGCCGTCCCGGCCACAACATCCACGGTTCCCGCGTGGAGCGCGTCGACGATCGGCGCGTGCGAGCCGACGCATTCCACCTGCGTGTCGTCACAAGCGCGGTCGTCGCTGCGCTGCATCACCCGGATGGTCACACCGCGCCGCCGCGCCTCCTCGCACACCCGACTCACCAGGTGGGTGATGGCGCGATGGGAGAGCGCGGTCACCGCGACCGGCCGCCTGGGGACCGCGGTGACCAGGTCGAGGATTGCGGCCGCGCCGGTGTGCGTCTTCCCCGAGCCGGGCGGGCCCTGCACGGGCAGGCAGGTGCTGTCGGCGTCGCGCACGCAGCGGCACGCCGCCGCGACGACGTCCTCGCCCCGGTGGCGCAGCGGTTCGCCGGAGGCGATACCCGCGATCCGCGGACGGAGGCAAAGCAGCAGGTCGCGGCCGGCGCGGTACGGACCCGGAGCATCGATGCCGTGGTCGCGCACCCACTCGCCCATCCGCAACAGGGAATCGCGCAGCACCGACGTCTCCGGCTGTGAGACGGTGATGAGCGCGGTCGGCATCGGTGGCAACAGCTCCGAGCGTTTGAGCACCAGGAAGCCTCGGGTGGTGTCGATCTCGTGGATCGAGCCGGCCCGTCGCGTCACGACGGCGCCGGACTCGCTGAGCACCGTTCGCGGATCCTCGACGCTGTCGCCGGCCTTGAGCTTGGTCTCCTGCACGGGGAAGCTGAACCGATACAGGCGAGAGCGGCCCGCCGTGCCCACCTCACCCTCGAACACGAGGCCGCCGAGGGGCCCGCTGTCCTCGATGAGATCTTCATCGGACGCCTTGCGACGCGCAAAGTACTCCCACCACGCCGGCTTGGCTTCCCGCCGGTGCCAGTCGAGCAACGCGGCGAGCAGGGCCAGCCCCTGCTGCTCGAGCGTGCGACGGCTAGGATCCACGGGGATCCCCTCGGTAAGCTCGCCAGCGAGGCGTTCCGCGGCGGCCGTGCCGGCCGACACCGCCTCGGAAGCGGTGCCCTCGCTGAGCGGCAGCCGCGGCAGCGGCCCAGCCCGGCGTTCCAGCTCGCTGCGCCGAGCCTCGAGCCAGGCGCGCAGGCCCACCAGTGAGCGGCAGTCCTCCTCGTTGTACTGGCGGATCGAGTCGAGGAGGCTGTCGTCGCGCTCGTCGAGCCACATCTCGTACTGCACGACGCTGGTGCCCGCATCGGTGATCGGAGCGGCGCGCGCACCTGTGTACAGAGGCTCGAGCTTCTTGATCGAGTAGGACTCAACGCCGACGCGCACGCCCTGCTTGACGATGCGGTAGAGGTCGACGAAGACCTCGCCGCGCAGCAGGGTGTCCACCTCCTCCTCGCGCGTCGCGTAGCGGCCCATGAGTCGTTTGATGCGCACGGGCTCGTACGGTGCGTAGTGGTAGACGTGCATCGCCGAGTCGCGGCGGCGGGCCGCCATGACCATGTCGATGAAATCCTCGAAGGCGGCCTTCTCGGCCGCGGCGTCGTGTGCCCACAGCTCGCGGAACTGGGCGCCGGGGGCGTCGCCTTCGACCCACCCGAAGAGGTACTCCCGGCCGAAGGCGCCGACGAACTGGTCGCCCTCCATGTCGAAGAAGATGTCCTCAGCCGACGGCGCGGGCAGGGTGGCGAGCCCGCGGTGTGGGGCGTCGGGGTCGGGGTCGATGAGCTCCCACGAGAGCGCGCCGGCGCGGGCCGACGCCAGCTGCAGGCGCGCCTGCTCGTGCAACGCGGCGACGGCCGGACCGCGCAGCCGGTCCACCTCAATGCCCGGGGCCAGCTCGGCGAGCGCCGCGCGCGTGGTGATGCCGGCGGCGACCAGGCGGATGCGCTGGTCGCGGCGGGCCCCGGCCACGAGCGAGAGGTGGTCCTCCTGGCGCCATTGGGCGGTGCAACGATCCTTCCAGTCGCAGTAGGAGCAGAGCGCGACGGGCTCGGGCGCGGTGTCGACCAGGCCGCTGTCGACCGCCGCCTCAAAGCGCAGCCGCACCGTCTCCAGGTAGGCGGAGATGTCGGCGAAGAGGAACGCCTCGACGGTGCCGTTACCGAGCACGACGTGGAGCGACCTGGGCGCGCGCCCCTGCAGCCGGGCCAGCTGGCGCGAGTACTCCCCGAGCTGGAGCAGCGTGCCCGCCTTGGCGGTGCGCGCCAGCTTGGTGTCGTGAACCTCGTAGCTCCAGGAGCCGAGCAGGCTTGGCGTGTCGACGCGGCGCAGGAAGTCGGCGTGGCCTCGCCAGCGGCCGTCGAAGAAGCTGGCCTGGTAGATGACCTCGGCGCGGCCATGCATGGCAGCCAGCGTCTGCGCCTCGGCCTCGTGGAGGCCCGCCAGGGTGCCGTCCGGCCGACCGATCTCCACCACTCCGGCCGCCTCGGCGCGGATTGCCTCCAGGTACCTCGTCTCGTGGAGCTGGCCGTGCTTGCGGAGGACGTCGTTGAAGGGATCGTCGCGGTGGGGGCGCTCGAGCACCCGGCGGGCGGCGAGACGGTCCAGGTGGGAGCGGTGCTGGCAGCCTGTGAATGCCACCAGGTCGGTGGGGCTGAGCACAAGCACGTTCTCGATGGTCTGCACGACTGCAATGGTGACCACACGCAGCGACAGCTGGGTGTCGCTCAGCGGACTCACAGGGTGGTATCAGGAAGCCGTAAGGCGGCACGCGTACCCTGTCTGCGTGAAGCAATCCTCCCCGGCCGCCCGCGACCGGGCCCAGCGCCGGGTACGTTCGATCACCGTCGCCTCGGCGGCCGGCGCCGGCGTGCTCACCGTGGCCGGCATCGCCGTCACCGCGGGGACGTTCGCGGGGCGCACGGTGGGCGCCGCCGCCCCGGCCACGCAGACAGCGCCCTCGGACAGCCAGGCTCTGCCCACCCAGGATCCGTCCGGCGGACTGCAGCAGCCCACCCAGCCGCCCACGGCCGGCACCCCTGTCGACCCCAACGCCGGCAACGGGAGCGCGCCGGTCGTCTCGGGCGGCTCCTAGTGATCCTGGCCTCCGGGCCCACCGCGCTCTGGTACGCCGCGAGGAGCACCGGCTACGTCAGCCTGCTGATGCTCACCGCCATCCTCGTGCTGGGCATCGTGACCGCGATGCGCTGGGACAGCCGCGACTGGCCTCGCTTCCTCAGCCAGGCGGTCCATCGCAACCTCGCGCTCCTGGTGCTCGTCTTCCTGGGCGTTCACATCGTCACCTCGATCGTCGACCCGTTCGCCGGGATCGCCGTGCTCAACACCGTGGTTCCGTTCACCGGCTCGTACCGCCCGGTGTGGCTCGGCCTGGGCGTCCTCTCGATGGAGCTCCTCGCCGCCCTTGTGATCACCAGTCTGCTGCGCCAGCGCATCAGCTTCACCGCATGGCGGGTGGTGCACTGGGCGGCCTACGCGTGCTGGCCGCTGGCGCTCCTGCACACCCTGGGGACCGGGAGTGACGTGCGCTCGCCGTGGGCGGTGGTGGTCAGCGTCGGCTGCGTCGCGGCTGTGATTGTCGCGATCGTCTGGCGGCTCACCAGCGACCGTCCCCGCCTCCCCCTGCCGGTCCGTGCGCTCGGCCTTCTGGCGACTGCGGCGGCAACGTTCGCGCTGCTCGGCTTCGCGGCCGTCGGACCGCTGCACAGCGGCTGGGCCAAGGCGGCCGGCACCCCCGACCGGCTCCTCGCCGTCGCGGGCGGCGTCACCCGGGCGACCACCACCCCGGCGCCCACGGCCGCCCCGGCGCTGGCGAACGGGCTCAGCGACCAGCTGACCGGCACGGCAACGCAAAGCGGGCAGCTTTTGCGCGTCTCGCTGACCGACGGTCGCGACGCCAACCTTCGCGTGGTCATCTCCGTGGCCCGGCAGGCGTCCTCGGGTCAGCTGGTTATCACCGACGCTGGGGCCACGGTGTGCGACGTCACCGCCGCGGTGGCCCAGGACGTGCAGGCCCGCTGCGGTCAGACGGCCGTCGACATCACCCTCACCCAGCAGGCGGACGGAAGCATCGTGGGACAGATGGTCACCAAGGCGGTGGGACTTTGATCGCCCCGGCGGCGGCCGCGCGGCTGCTCGACGGGCCTGCGATCGACACCGGTGCGGAATCCTTCGTTGCGCACCGCAATCGGCTCGGTCAGCTGCCCCGGTTTATCCGTGGCCAGCTCATCGACGTCGTCCAGGAGGCCGGCCTCCGTGGCCGGGGCGGGGGCGCGTACCCGACCGCGCGCAAGTGGGCGGCCACCCGGGGGCGGTCCGGCGGCAGGGCAGTGGTGGTGGGCAACGGCGCGGAGACCGAGCCGATGAGCCGTAAGGACCGCACCCTGATGGTCGCCCGGCCCCAACTCGTGCTCGACGGCATCCTGCTCGCCGCGGAGGCGGTCAGCGCCGAGCGGGCCGTCCTGTACATCAGCCGCGCCTATGACGATGCTGCGGCCGCCATCAGCCGCGCCATCGAGGAGCGCCGCGCGACCGGGGAGATCGCGGTGGCGGTGACCGTGGTGCGTGCACCCCACCGCTATGTCGCCGGCGAGGAGACGGCCGCCATCGCCTGCCTCAACGGCGGCGCGGCCCGGCCCGGCGTGGTGCCGCCGCGCCCGTTCGAGAGAGGCGTCGACGGACGTCCCACGGTGGTCCAGAACGTCGAGACGCTGGCCCACGCGGCCCTGATCGCGCGCCAGGGAGCGCAGGCATACCGCAGCGCCGGCGTGGAGGACGCCACCGGGACGGTGCTGGTCACCATGGCCGGCGCCGTCCACTCCGCCGGGGTGTACGAGCTGGCCGGCGGGTCGACGATCGCGCAGGCGGTGAGCGCGGCCGGCGGCGCCACCTCGTCGGTCGCCGCCATTCTCGTCGGGGGCTACTTCGGGCGCTGGGTCACTGCGGACGACGCCTGGGACCTGCGCCCGGGCATCGACCTGCCGCTCGGCAGCGGGGTCGTCGCGGTCTTCCCGCACGGCCACTGCGGCCTTGCCCAGGCCGCAGCGCTGGTCGGCTTCCTGGCCCGCGAGAGCGCACGCCAGTGCGGACCGTGCGAGCATGGCCTCGCCGCCCTCGCCACCACCACCGCGCAGCTGGCTGCCGGCGGAGCCAAGCCGCGCGACGCCGAGCGCCTGCAGCGCTGGATCGCCCAGATCGCCGGCCGCGGCGCCTGCCACCACCCCGACGGTGCCCTGGTGCTGCTCTCCAGCGCCCTGCGCGTGTTCAGCGGTGACGTGTCGACCCACCTGCGTCGGGGCCGGTGCGATCGCAATCCAGCGCTGCTCATGCCGGCCCCGGACTGGACGAGGAAGGGCCGGTGAGCAAGCTGCGGGTCAACCCGATCCGCTGCGACGGCTTCGGCATGTGCGCCGAGCTGCTGCCCGAGCTGATCACGCTCGATGACTGGGGCTACCCGATCATCGATGGACGGCCGATGACCCCAGCGCTCGTCGAGCTGGCCCGGCGTGCGGTGGGGGCGTGCCCCACCGCAGCGCTGCAGCTGGTGCCAGACGACGAGAGGGGGCGCCAGCGACCGTCGCCCGTCAGCTGACGGTGCGCACCTCGGCGGGGCGGCCCAGGACCCCGTCAATCATCTCCAGGAAGTCGGTGACCCGCGCCGGCTTGGTGAGGAAGGCCAGCGCGCCGGCGTTGAGCAGTCGCCGAACCTGCGGCTCGGTGGCGTCAGCGCTGTAGATCACAACGGGGATGTTGCCGGTGCGGATGTCACTGCGCAGGACACGGAGCACCTCGTCACCGTTGAGGTCGGGGAGGTGAAGGTCGAGGATGACCAGGTCGGGACAGTGCTCGCGAGCCAGGTCGACGGCCAGGCCTCCCTGCATGGCGGTGAGCAGTCGGACGCTGGGACGCAACGCGAAGATGGACTCGACCAGAGAGATCGTGGCCAGGTTGTCCTCGACGTACAGGACGGTGCGCCCGGACACCGAGTCTTTGAGGACGGGCGGACCCGCCGCCGCGATGACCGTGGCCGCGTCCGTGCCCGTGGCCTTTTGCAGGCGGACCGTGAAGGTGGCGCCCTCGCCCTTCGTGCTGCGCAGCACCAGCGTGCCGCCCATGGCGACGGTGAGCTGACGCGCCAGCGCGAGGCCGAGCCCGGTCCCCTGGATGTGGGTGCGCTCCGCTCCGAGCCGCTCGAACGGCTGGAACAACCGCTGCTGTTCGGTCTCGTCCAGGCCCGGGCCGTCGTCGATGACGTCGATCTCAACAGCGCCGCCCCTGACTGCGGCGCCGGCGATCACATGGCCACCCTCGGTGCCGTACTTGATGGCGTTGCTGAGGAGGTTGAGCAGCACCTGCACGAGGCGATGGCGATCCGCGCGCACGTGGATCCGATCGGGGCCATCGATGCGCATGCTGAGGGTCATGCGCCGCTCGTTGGCGGTCTGCGTGACCAGGCCCACACACTCCTCGAGAACTGCGCGGACATCCTGGGGCTGCAGCGACAGGGTCTCGCGCCCGGCTTCGATGCGCGCGATGTCGAGCACGTCGTTGACCAGGCTGAGAAGGTGCGAACCCGCCCGCTGGATGGCATCGATGGCGGAGAGCTGGTCCTCGCGCGGCTCGCGCATCTCCAGGAGGTCGCTGAAACCGAGCATCGCCGCCAACGGGGTGCGCAGCTCATGGCTCATCCGCGAGAGGTACTCGCTCTTCGCGTTGCTGGCCTGCTCAGCCACGTCGCGGGCGTGACGGAGCTCGTCGGCGGCGCGTTTCTCGTTGCTGATGTCGCGGTTGATCTCGAGCACCGCGACGGGCTTGCCGCTGGTGTCGCGCTGCACGGCCCAGCGCGCGCTGATGTTCAGATCGCGGCCATCCTTGGTGATCTGGCGCAGCTCGCCCTCCCAATGATTGTGCTCACGCAGCGTGGCGACGATCACCTCGAGCGGCACTGAATACTCCGACTGCAGCAGCGGCAGCGGGTCCTTGCCCACCGCCTCGTCCCGGCTGTACCCGTACAGCTCGGATGCGGCGCGATTCCAGTACTGGATCTCACGCGTGTCGAAGTCCCAGCTGAACACCGCATCGTACGCCAGGTCGAGAAGCTCAGCGTTGCGGCGCATTCCCGCCACCAGGTGTACCCGGTCCAGCGCCACGGTGATCGACACTGCGTACTGCGCGAGCCGCGCGAGCTCCTCGTCGCCGAACAGTGGTGTGAACGGGCCCGCGAGGACCGCGAGATATCCGTCGCCCGCCTGCGCGTTGAGCGGCACCACCGCCGCGGCCCCGAGAGTGCTCGTGAACGAGAGACCGGCAGACTTGCGCATCCCCTCAAGCTCGCGGTGGAGGCGTTCGCCGTCGGCCTCGCTGATCCCGCTCAGCGCCAGCACACGGCCGTCGAGGGCGAGCATCGCCGCGCCGCCACCGAGCAGGCGTGCCGCCCATTCGAGAGCGCGCGCCGCCAGAGTCTCCTCATCGGGGGAGAAGAGCAGCAGGTTGTTGAGCGCGTGGCGCAGCTGGATCTCCTCGGACTCGCGCCACACGCGGCGCAGCCACCGGGGAGGCGATAGCGCCACCGCCAGCAGCGGAATGCTCAGGAACACCACGCTCTCGACCGCGATCTGCTGCGCCGGGCTGTCGACGCCCACCGTGGCGACAACGCCGAGAACTGCCAGGATGATCCCGGCGAAGCCCGCGCTGAGCGCCCGGATGCGGGCCCGCTGCACCCTCGGCAAGCTGCCCGACACCATCCAGAGGCGCAGAATCGCCGCTCCCACCACCGCGCACCAGGTGAGCAGAAGCACGATGTCGATCGCCCATGACAGGGCGCCAGGCTTGGTGGTGTTTCCGTCGAGGTTGACGGCAATGGCTGCGGCCGTGACCAGCGCCACGCCCCCCACGCACGTCCACAGCGCCCATCGCTGCATCGGGACGAGGCTGTCGCGGAAGAGCGCGAAGCCCAGCGCAGACGCCATCAAGAGGAAGATGCTCACCGCGGAGAGCACCGCTCCGGCAAAGCCCGACACCTGCCCGACCCGGCCGAGCAACGAGATGACGCCGAGGAAGCCGACCGCGGCCGCAAGGTAGCGCCGGGTGCGACCATGGTGACGCACCCAGTCGACGACGGTCACCAGGCCGAGCACGAAGAGCGCCGCGGCCACCGCCCATTGAAGCGCCGCGAGTGCCTGGGTCACAGGCGCGAGTATGACGGCGGGTGGCGCGAATGGCCGCCACTCGTTGCCGTTTCTTCACCATGCGAGTCGCGCCGTTTGTCCCGAGGCGGCCACGCTGATCTGCGCGTTTCGAGCCACAATCCGCGCCGTGCCCCACTACTTCGACCGCGAGCCTGCGGCACCGTCTCGGCCGCGCCAGGTGCCACTGCGACTTCCCGACCTCAGCCTGTCGCTGGCGAGCGACGCGGGGGTGTTCGGACACGGCCGGGTCGACAGCGGCACGCTGTTCCTGCTTCGCCGCGCCCCCGCCCCGCCCGCCGAGGGCGACCTGCTCGACCTTGGCACCGGCTACGGGCCGATCGCCGTGACGCTCGGCCTGCGGTCGCCGCGAGCCCGGGTGTGGGGCGTCGACGTCAACCAGCGAGCCCTCGAGCTGACCGCTCGAAACGCCGCCACCGCCGGTGCAGCCAACGTGATCACGGCGGCACCGGACGACGTCCCCGCCGGCATGCGCTTCGCCGCCATCTACAGCAACCCGCCGGTCCGCGTCGGGCTGCGCATGCTCCATCCGCTGCTGACGGAATGGCTCGACCGGCTCGACGACGGCGCTGCCGCCCACCTTGTCGTCCATCGCCACCTCGGTTCCGATTCGCTGGCGCGCTGGCTTGGTGCTGAGGGGTTCTCCGTCGAGCGGATGGCCTCGCACGACGGCTTTCGCATCCTCCGCGTGCAGGCCCGGCAGGCCGTCGGGGATGATCGCTGAATGGTCGTTGCTGCGCTCCACAGCGCCTTCGCAACCATTCGCATCGACATCGATCCCGTCATCCACATCGGCAGCCTGGCGGTGCACTGGTACGGGGTCATGTACGCGGTGGCGTTCCTCGTCGCCTTCCGCTACGGCGTCCTCCCCCACGTCGTGCCCCGTGGCGTCAGCCGTGGCGCCGCCGAGCGCGCGCTGGTCTGGACGATCATCTTCGGGCTGCTCGGAGGCCGTCTCTACTACGTCCTGCAGCAGCCCGACCTCGTCAACGCCTACCTGCGCAACCCGATCCGCATCATCGCCGTTTGGGAGGGCGGGATGGCCTTCTTCGGCGCCATCATCGCCGGGCTGGCGTGCGCCGGGATCTTCGCCTGGCGTAATCGCATCTCGGTGTGGTTGATGTGGGACGCGGCGGTGATCTTCGCGGTCATCGGGCAGCCCCTCGGACGCATCGGCAACGTCATCAACGGGGACATCCTCGGCGCCCGCAGCAACCTGCCCTGGGCGACCGGCTACGCCAACCCGCACGCCGTGCTGCAATCCGGCTTCCACCTGGTGGACTACCAGCCAGGAGCGCCCTGGTACTACCAGCCCGCCGCGATATATGAGGCCCTCGGCACCATTGTCATCGGGGTGATCCTCTTCGCAATGCGACGGCGGGGGGTTCGCAATGGGGCGCTGGCCGTGGCTTACATCCCCCTGTACGCGATCAGCCAGCTCATCCTCTTCCAGTTCCGCGCCAGCGAGCCGGTCATCGGCCTGGGACTCCACCAGGCGCAGTGGACGGCTATCGTGATGCTGGTGGTGGTGACTCCGCTTGTCTATCTCGCGTGGCGGCGCCGTCTCGACACGGTGCGGGCACCGACATGACGCTGAACACCGGACCGCTGGCGTCAGTTGTCGACGTCGCCTTCACTCTGCTCGAGTTGATCGTCTTCGCGCGGGTGATGCTGTCCTGGCTGCCGATCAGTCCCTGGAACCCGCTGGCCCGCTGGTTGCGCCGCATCGCCGACCCCATCCTGCGACCATTCCAACGCGTCCTACCGAGCTTCAGCGGCATCGACTTCTCGCCCTTGCTCGCGCTGGCCACGCTGTACGTGCTCTCCCAGGTGGTCCACTCACTGCTCGTCACCGGGTCGGTGTCGCCCGGCTACGCGCTGCTCAGCGTGGTCCGTCAGGTCGTGCTGGGGATCATCATCTTCTTCTGCATCGTGCTCCTGGTGCGGCTGCTGTTCTCCCTCTTCCACGCCGATCCCTGGCATCCGATCGTGCTGATGGTGCGGCGTTTCACCGATCCGCTGGTGCGCCCCTTCGCGGGCGTGTTGCCGCGAGGCGCCGCCATCGACGGCGGTGCGGCAATCGCGTTCCTGCTGTTTTTGGTGCTGTACTTCGTGGGCCGCGCGCTCTTCGACGCCGTGGCCGTGTACTAGGTGCGCCGAGCGGCTCCCCGCGTCTCGCGCTCGGGGGCCCGCTCGCGCCGCGTCTCGAGCCGGTAGGAGCCCGGACCGAGCAGCGCCTCGACGGTACGCTCGAGGCCGGGGCCGGGCTCCACGGTGAACCCCTCGTGAAGCGCGATGTCGTCGATCGATTCGTCGCTCTCAACATGGATGACCACCGGTGCGTCACCGCGATGCTCGGCGATCGCCTGGTGCAGGGGACCGACGAGGTGGTGCTGGTCGGGGGCGAGACGGATATGCACAGTGCTGTTGCGCCGCCACGCCACCAAGCGCGCATCGTCCATCGCGAAGATGGCATCGGCGCGGATCTTCGACGGTTCGCTTTCGCGCTCCTCATCGTCGACCGCGGCGTTCGGTGATGGTCTCCCGGATTCCACCTTGCCGCGGATCACCACGACCGCGTCGGGGCGGAGCAGTTCAGCCACCTCCTCGAACACCCGGTTGAAGACGACCACCTCGCAGCTGCCGGTGAGGTCCTCGATCTGCAGGAAGGCCATGCGCTGGCCGGTGGTGCTCTTTCGCGGCACGAAGGCACGCACGTCGCGGATGCACCCGCCCACCTGAACGATGAGCCCATCGAGGTGCGCGCCCAGCTCGTTGATCGAGGTGTCGACGCGGGTCTGGAGCGTCGCAGCGATCCGGCGCAGAGGATGGTCACTGAGGTACATCCCGAGCAGGTCACGCTCCCACGACAGCCAGGAGTCGTCACCTTTCCCGGCCCCGTCACCGTTGCCCGCACCGCCCTCACCTGCAGCCATGACGGCGTGGGGAACGATCGTCCCGATGATGTCGACGACGTCACCGAACAGCGCGGTCTGGCCGAGATCACGCTCGCGCCGTACCGCGGCGGCGTGGTCCATGGAGGAGTCGAGCTGACGCAGGAGAGCGTGGCGGTCACCGAGAGAGTCAAGCGCGCCGCACTGGATCAGTGACTCGAGAACGCGCCGGTTCAGGTCACGGCTGTCGACGCGCATGCACAGGTCGAGCAGGCTCGTGAATGGGCCACCCTCGTCGCGCGCTGCGACGATGGCGTGGGTCACGCTCTCGCCGACGTTCTTGATGTGCTGGAGACCGAAGAGGATCTCGCCGATCCCGCGATCGCCGACGGTGAACCCCTCGCCGCTGCGGTTGATGTCCGGCTTGTGCACCACCAGACCGTGGGCGTGGGCGTCGAGGATCGTCTGCTTGAGCTTGTCGAAGTCGCCACCGCGGCTGTTGAGCAGCGCCGCCATGTACTCGACCGGATGGTTCGCCTTGAGGTACGCAGTCTGGTATGAGATCAGCCCGTATGCCATGGCATGGGCTTTGTTGAACCCGTAGCCCGCAAAGTGAGCCATGAGCTCGAACAGCTCGATGGCGCCGTCCTCGGAGATTCCCTTGAGAGCGGCGCCGGCGAGGAACTTCTCGCGCTGCTTGGCCATCTTGGCCTTGTCCTTCTTGCCCATGGCGCCGCGCAGGAGGTCCGCCTCGCCGAGCGTGAACCCGGCGACCGCTTGGGCGATCTTCATCACCTGGTCCTGGTACACCATGGTGCCGTGGGTCTCAGCGAGCACCGGCTCGAGCAGTGACTCGAGCCCGGCGGGATACTCAACTGAGAGCTCTCCACGCTTGCGCTTGCTGTAGAGGTCGACAACACCACCTTCGATCGGTCCCGGCCGGTTGAGCGCATTCGCAACACCGACGTCCTCGAGTGAACGCGGCTGCATGTCGATGAGGATCCGCTTGGCGAACGTGGACTCGAGCTGAAAGATGCCGTGCGTGTCCGCCTTGCAAAGCAGCGCATACGTCGCCGGGTCATCGAGCGGGATCTCGTCCATGTCGATGCGCGTGCCGGTGGAGTTGGAGTGCTCGATCATCCCCACGGCCTCGTCGATGACGGTGAGGTTGGCGAGGCCGAGGAAATCGATCTTGAGCAGCCCCACCTGGGAGATGCTGGCCATGTCGAACATGGTCACCGCGCTGCTCCGGTCGCCGGTGGTGGACCGCTGCAGCGGCACGATGTTGGTGAGCGGCTCGGCGCCGATGACCACACCCGCCGCGTGTGTCGAGGCGTTGCGGCAGATGCCCTCGAGCCGCTTGGCGATGTCGATGACCTGGCGCGCCCAGCCCTCACTCTCGTACAGGCCGCGCAGCTCCCTGCTGTCCGCGAGCGCCTTCTCCAGCGTGATCTTCACGCTGAGCGGCACCAGCTTGGCGAGGCGGTCGACATCCGGCAGCGGCACGTTAAGCGCCCGGCCCACGTCGCGGATGACCGCGCGGGCCGCCATGGTGCCGAAGGTGATGATCTGGGCCACGTGGTCCTCGCCGTACTTCTGCTGCACGTACTGCAGGACGCGATCGCGGCGGCGGTCGTCGAAGTCGATGTCGATGTCCGGCATCTCGACCCGCTCGCGGTTGAGGAAGCGCTCGAAGATGAGCCCGTAGCGCAGCGGGCAGATGTTGGTGATGCGCAGCACGTAGGCCACCAGCGAGCCTGCCGAGCTGCCCCGCCCGGGACCGACCACCACACCGTCGCACCGCGCCGCCCGGATGAGGTCCCAAACGATGAGGAAGTACGGCGCGAAACCGGTTGTCTCGATGACATCGAGCTCCATCGCCAGGCGCTCACGGGCCTCGGCGGTGATGCCGTCGCCGTAACGCTCGCGCAGGCCGACCTGGCACAGCTCGCGCAGGTAGCTCTCCGCGGTGTGGCCCTGCGGGATGGGCGAGTAGGCCGGGAGGAGGTTGCCGCCCAGTTTGAGCTCGAGGTTGCAGAGGCCGGCGACGGCCACCGTGTTGCGCACCGCCTCCCCGTACGCCGCGAAGCGGTCACGCATGTGCGCGCCGGAGGTCACCGAGAAATGCGGACCCGCAAACCGGAAACGCTTCTCGTCCTCGCGCCGCGCCTGCGTCTGGATGCAGAGGAGGATGTCGTGCGCCTCGGCGTCCTCGACGCCGATGTAGTGGGCGTCGTTGGTCGCCACCAGGGGCAGGCCGGTCCGCCGCGCGATCTCCAGCAGGCCGGCGCGGATCGCCCCCTCCTCGGCGATGGCGTGGTCCATCATCTCGAGGAAATACCCGTCGGGGCCGAACATCTCCATGTGCTGGCGGGCGACGCTCTCAGCGGCATCCATGTCGCCGCCGAGGATTGCCTGGGGCAGTTCACCGCCGATGCAGGCTGACAGGCAGATCAGGCCATCGGCGTGCTCGGCGAGCAGCTCCTTGTCGATGCGCGGCTTGTAGTAATAGCCCTCGAGGTGCGACTTGCTGACCAGCTGGATGAGGTTGCGATAGCCGGTCTCGTTGCGGGCCAGCAGGATGAGGTGGTTGGGGTCGCGGTCGGTGCGGCCCTCGCGGTCATGGCGCGAGCGCGGCGCCATATACATCTCGCAGCCGATGATCGGCTTGATCCCCGCCGACCTGGCGGCGGTGTAGAACTTGACGGCGCCGTACAGCGCGCCGTGGTCGGTGATGGCCAGCGCGGTCTGGCCGTGTCCCTTGGCCGCGGCGACGAGGTCGGTGATGCGCGAGGCGCCGTCGAGCAACGAGTACTCGGTGTGGGTGTGCAGGTGGACGAACGGCTCGACGTCATCCGCCTCGACAACCCCGCCGACCGGCTCGTTGACCATGCTCTCCTCGCGTTGCTGCCGAACAGACGTACGGTAGCAGTAGGACAGGCCCTCTCGCGAGCAGAGGTGGCCCAGGCCTCGACCCGTATCCTCGGAATCCCGTGAACTTCCTCACCGGCCTGAACAGCGCCGTCGCCACCGTCCTCATCTGCGTCCTCCTCTTCATCGACGAGGCGGGGGTGCCGCTGCCGTTCATCCCCAGCGAGGTGCTGCTGATCGTCGCCGGCCTGCTCATCGCTTCAGGAACCCTCAACCCCTTCTTCTTCTACCCCGTCGCGCTCCTGGCGCTCGTCGGGGGATCGTTCACCGGGTACAGCTGGGCGCGGCGGGTCGGGCCGCAACGCCTTCGCAGGGTGGCCGTCAGGCTGCGCGCGGCCAGGGCGTACGACCGGGCGACGCGACGGCTTGCCCGCGCCGACGTCCGCCACATCGCGCTCGCCCGGCTCATCCCCGGCGTGCGCCCGTACGCAACACTCTGCGCCGGCGCCGCCGGAGTGCCGGCGCGGACCTTCATGGAAGCGAATGTCCCGGCCCTCATCGGCTGGACCGCGCTGATGACCGCCATCGGGTTTGTGGCGGGGGCGCCCGCCGAGCACGCTCTGACCGCGGTCGAGGCTCAGCTCTTCAACTTCGCGCTGAGCGGCGGCCTGCTGGTCGCGCTCGGTGTGGTCGCATACCGGGCGGCGCGGCGCGCGCCCGAACCGCGTCGCGGCTCCACGTCGGGCCCGTTCTTCGGCATCGCCCGGCGCGACCGCTACTGGCTCGCGTTCGCCGTTGACGCCGGGATCATCGCGGTCATCGTCGCGGGCTTTGATCAGCTCACGCGCGCGATCCTCGACCTCAAGTACCAGATCTTCCCGGAAGGTCGCTACGACGTGGTCGCCATCGTGCTCGCCATCGCGCTCGCGTACATCGTGGTGAGCCGGCGCAGCTCGACCGGCGAGACGGCAGGCGAGCGTCTTTTCGACGTCAGCTACGTGCACCGCGGTCCGCACACACCCCGAGAGGCTCCGCCAGACGACGACGACGACACCGACGACGATGTCGGCGTCAGCGACGCGGTCTAGCCCTCGCGGACGAGCGTGACCACGCTTTCGATGTGGTGGGTCTGCGGGAACATGTCCACCAGCTCGTGCTGCTCGATGCGGTACGGCCCCGAGACACAGAGCACACGCAGGTCGCGTGCCAGTGTGGCCGGGTCGCAGGAGACGTAAACGATCCTCGCGGCTCCGGCCAGCGCCAGCCACGCCGTGACGCGCTGGTCACAACCGGCGCGCGGCGGGTCGAGCAGGACGGCATCCACGCCCACACCGGCGCCCGGCAGCGCATCCTCGACGGCCTGCGCGACGTAGCGCACCCGCGCAGCGCAGTCGTTGAGCTCGGCGTTGAGGACTCCCAGCCGCGCCGAGTCGCGGTTGTTCTCGATGCACACCACGGACGCGCCCCTAGCGGCCAGCTCGCAGGCGAGGACGCCAACCCCAGCGTAGGCGTCGACGACGGTGCGCCCTGCGACGTCGCCCAGGCCGCGCAGCGCCGCGCCGTAGAGCAGCTCGATGGATCCCCAGTTGACCTGGATGAAGGTGTCCGGCGAGACGCGATAGTCGTGCCCGCGCCAGCTCAGCGTCGTCGACGTCGCGCTCCAGCGCTCGCCCGCGCTGCGCGCGTGCGCGTCGACCGACGCGCTGGGGATGGCGCGCGGGGGCCGTGGGCGCAGCAGCAGCTCTTCGCCCCCCTCCCCCGCGGTAAGGTGCAGGGCGGTCAGCCCGGATTCCCCGGCGTCGCGCACCAGGCCGGTGAGCGCCGGCAGCGACGAGGTGATGCGGGGGTGATGGATCAGACAGTCGTCGACCGCAACAGGTGTCCAGCTGCGCACCCGGTTGAAGCCGAGGCGCGCATCGCTCATGCCCGCGGTGCCGGGGATGACGTGGAACTCGCCGCGCCAGCGGTAGCGCCACGGTTCGGCCGCGCCGTGCACGGCGAACCGCTGTGGCACGGTCACCTTCTGCCGGCGCATAGAGTCGCGGACGATCTCCGCCTTCAGCTCCAATTGCTGTGCGTACTCGACGTGCTGCAACTGGCAGCCGCCGCACTCACCGTAGTACGGGCACGGCGCCTCGACGCGGTGTGGTGAGGGCGCGTCGACGGCGACGGTGTGGGCGAACCACAGCCGGCCCTTGCGGTGCATTAGCTCCACGACAACGCGCTCGCCGGGGAGCGCACCGTCGACGAGCAGGCTGGTGGCGTCGTCGAGCCGAGCCAGGCAGAGCGCGCCGTGCACCATCGCGCCGGTCAGGACCGTGAAGCGCTCGCCGCGCCGGTGCGCGCGCGCAACCGCAACCGGCGCGACGTCAGCCGGCGAGTCGCTCACGCAGCAGGGTGGTGACCAGGCGCGCGTCGGCTCGCCCGCGCGTCGCCTTCATGACGGCTCCGACCAGCGATTGCAACGCGGCCTCGCGCCCGCTGCGGAAGTCGTCGCACGCTTTGGGGTTCGCGTCGATCACCTCGGTGATCAGCGCGCCGAGCTCGGCGGCGTCGCCCACCTGCGCCAGACCGCGCTCGGCCACCAGCGCGGCCGGGTCGCCACCGTCGAGGTAGAGCTCGGCGAGCAGGTCCTTGGCGGTCGAGCCGTTGATCGTGGCCGCCTCGACCAGCTTGAGCAACTCGGTCAGACCGGCAATGCCGAGCCCGCTGCCGGCGAGCGGCACGCGGTGCAGGTTGGCGAGCGCGGCGACGTCGCCGGTCAGCCAGTTGGCTGCCACCTTGGCGGAGGCGCCGGCACGCACCAGGTCCTCGTACGTGTCGGCGTCGGCTCGCGTGGTGGTGATCACCGCCGCGTCGTATGCCGACAGCCCGTACTGCTCGCTGAACCGGACCGCGCGGGCCTCGGGCAGCTCGGGGATCGCCACGCGAATGCGCTCGACCAGGTCGCGGTCCAACTGCAGAGGCGGCAGGTCGGGCTCCGGGAAGTAGCGGTAGTCGTGGGCCATCTCCTTGCTGCGCTGCGACACCGTGGCGCCACGGGTCTCGACCCAGCCGCGGGTCTCCTGCACCAGCTTGCCGCCCTCCTCGAGGACCTTTCGCTGCCTCTCGATCTCGAAGGCGATGGCGCGGTGCACCGCGCGGAAGGAGTTCATGTTCTTGACCTCGACCTTGGTGCCCAGCTGCGTCTCACCGACGCGGCGTATCGACACGTTGGCGTCGCAGCGCAGCGATCCCTGCTCGAGGTTGCCATCGTTGACGCCGATGTACGTGAGGATCTGACGGAGGCGCACGAGGTACTCGCGCGCCGCGTCGGCGCTGCGCAGATCTGGCTCACCGACAATCTCCATGAGTGGCACGCCGCAGCGGTTGAGGTCGACCAGCGAGCTGAGCGCCTCCTGGAGCACGTCGCCGGCGTGGTGCATGGTGCCGGTGTCCTCCTCGAGATGCACGCGGGTGATGCCGCAGCGCGTGCGCTGCCCGTCCACCATGAACTCGAGGTGCCCGTTTTGCGAGAGCGGCAGGTCGTACTGGGAGATCTGGTACCCCTTGGGCAGGTCAGGATAGAAGTAGTTCTTCCGATCGAACTTGGTGAACGGCGGGATCTCGCAGTTGAGTGCCAGCGCGGTGCGCACCGTCATCTCCACTGCCTGACGGTTCATCACCGGCAACGCACCCGGCAGCCCCAGGCAGACGGGGCAGGTGTGGCTATTCGGCGCGGCGGCGGTGTAGTCGGCGCTGCAGACGCAGAACATCTTGCTGCGCGTCAGCAGCTGAGCATGCACCTCGAGGCCGATCACCGCCTCGTACCCGGTGTCGACGGCGCCGCTGCGCGCCTGCACGGTCACGCGGCCACCAATGGCGCGCGCAGCAGGTGCCAGTCCGTGGCCGCCTCGTAGGCGGCGGCGACCTGGAAGACGCGCGCATCGCGCAACCGCGGGGCGATCACCTGCAGGCCGACGGGGAGCCCCTCGGCGAATCCGCAGGGCAGCGACATCCCCGGGAGTCCGGCGAGGTTGACCGGGATGGTCAGCGCGTCGTTGAGGTACATCTCCAGCGGGTCCTGGATGGCGCCGGTGGTGAAGGCCACCTTCGGCGACGTCGGACACACCAGCGCGTCCACCGACTCGAAGACCGCGTCGAACTCGCGCGCGATCAGCGTGCGCACCTTCTGCGCGCGCCGGTAATAGGCATCGTAGTAGCCGCTGCTGAGCGCGTAGGTGCCCAGCATCACCCGGCGTTTCACCTCGTCGCCGAAGCCCTCGTCGCGGGTGCGCAGAAACGTATCGGTGAGCGATGGTCGCTCGACACGGCGACCGAAGCGCACCCCGTCGTACCGCGCCAGGTTCGAGGAACACTCGGCGGGCGCGATGATGTAGTACGTCGAGAGGCCGAGATCGGTGCTCGGCAGCGACACCTCCTGGATGGACGCGCCCAGGCCCTCGAGCACCGCGATCGCCTCAGTGACGCGCTGGCGTACGCCGTCCTCCAACCCCTCGCCCATGTACTCGCGAGGCACCCCGAGGCGAAGGCCGCGGACGCCGTCGCGCATGGCCGCAAGGGGGTCGTCGACCTCGTCGGGCACCGAGGTGCTGTCACGGACGTCATGACCCGCGACGGCCAGGTACGCGCTGGCGGCGTCCTCGACGGTGTGCGCGAACGGGCCCACCTGGTCCAGGGACGACGCGAAGGCGATGAGCCCGTAGCGCGACACGCGCCCGTACGTCGGTTTGAACCCGACCACCCCGCAGAGAGACGCCGGCTGGCGGATCGACCCACCGGTGTCGCTTCCGTAGCTGATCGGCACGATTCCCGCGCCTACCGCCGCCGCGCTGCCACCGCTGCTGCCGCCGGGGACTCTCTCGACGTCCCAGGGGTTGCCGGTCGGACCGTACGCGGAGTTCTCGGTGGACGAGCCCATCGCGAACTCGTCGCAGTTGGTCTTGCCCACGGGCACGGCCCCGGCGTCGAGGAGGCGCTGCACCGCGGTGGCGGTGTACGGCGGGCGGAAGGTCTCGAGGATGCGCGAGCCCGCGGTGGTCAGGTATCCCTCGACGCAGAGCACGTCCTTGAAGGCGACGGGGATGCCGCACAGCGGCCCCGCCGCCACCGGGTCGTCGTGGAGCATTCGCGCGGCTCGTCCGGCCTGTTGGTCGGCGAGCTCGTCGGTGAGCGCCAGGAAAGCGTTGAGCGAGCGGCCCTGCCCGGCGAGCTGCGCGCGCGCGTCGGCGAGGAGCTGGGCCGGGGTCAGCTCCCCGGCGCGCAGAGCTGTGGCCATCGCGGCTGCGGTCATGCCGGCGGTGGTCATTCCTGGATGGCCCCCACCCGGAAGTACTCGCCGTCAGTGTCGGGAGCGTTGGCGAGCGCCTGCGCCTCGGTGAGCGAGGGCTCGGGCTCATCCTCGCGCCAGACGTTGACGAGGTCACCCACCTGGGCCGTCTCGGGGATGTTGGAGATGTCGGCGCGCTGCAGCGCGGAGATGTGCTCGAGGATCAGGTCGAGCTCGCCGGCGATGCGGCGCTTCTCATCGTCATCGAGGCCGAGCCTGGCGAGCATGGCGACGTGGGCGACCTCGTCCGGACTCAGGGTCATCGCCACATTATTCGCGACCCACGGGCGACCTCGCGCGCTCAGCGATCGGGCAGGGGCAGCCAGGTGAGCACCGCCTGCTCGGTGGGCGCGAAGCCGGCGGCGCGGTAGGCGGCGAGCGCAGCGTCGTTGTCGCCGCGTGTCCACACGGACGCGAAGCTCACGTTGCGCCGGCGCAGGAACGCGACCGCCTCGGCGACGAGGCTGCGGGCCACACCGCCGCCACGGACCTCGGGGCGGACGTAGAGCTCGGCAAGCTCGGCCTCGAGCCCCGTCCCAGGATCGAACAGCACCACCCAGCACACGCCGATTGCGTGGCCGCGGCCGTCGCGCGCCACCATCAGGTGGTTCTCGCCGGTGAACGTCGGTGCGACGCGCAGGCGGCGCTCCACCTCGTCGCGTGTCTCGCGGGGGTGGTCGTAATGGTCCTGCTCGGCCAGCGTCAGGTCGATGAGCATCTCGGCGATCTCAGAGTCCTGCCCTGACATCTCCTCGATGCGGATCTCGTCTGCCACGCGCGGATTGTGACCGCGCCGTACGTGGGCGCCGTCTGCTACGGAATGGCCGGGGGCGCCGCCGGTGCGGAGCCAGGTGACACCACGGCGGGCTCCGGTTGGACGCAGGGGGGGATGACGCCGTTCTTCTGCGCCGGGCACGGAACCGCCGATGGCGGCGCCGGCAGCGGCCCCCCGCCCGCGTGCCGCCACAACTTGGCGTCCCAGACCCACGTATCGGCGCCCACCGTCGCCGGTGAAGAGGCGCCATGGAATCCGTACAGAACCTCGCCGCCGAACAACACCACCGTTGCGCCGGGGCCTTCGGACATCGCCGCGCCGGTCCGCTGGTTGGGATGGGCCACGAACGGTGTGGTGGCCGTCTCATTGACCCAATGGCCCTGGCGCCAATGCCAGGTCTCTCCAGAGTTGGTGAGCACGACAATCTGACCTTCGACAGCCGCGACGGTGCCACCGGCAAAGGTCGGCGGCGCCGCCACATTGTCGAGCTGCGACTTCTGCTGCCAATCGGATCCGGTCCACGTCGAGGTGATGACGAACTGGGACGGCGCCCGCGGACAGGACGCAGTCGCGGGACACGACGGGCTGTAGAGGCCGTTGTCTGACTGCGTCATCAGGGTGGCGTGCTGGCTCCCCGGGTCACTGAAGAGAAACGTGAACGGCCCGGCTTGCACGCTGGCCGGTCGCTTCATCCAGAAGCCGCGAGACCACGTCCACGTGACGATGACATTGCTGCCCGCACACGTGGGCAGGCAGAGCGGATCGGGAGCGATCGCGGGCTTGCTGCTCGACGCCGCCAGCGGGCAGGCGATGGCGCCACCGTTCGCGACCGGCGACAGCATCCGAGGGCCGCACCGGGAGAAGCCTGCCGACACCGCCACTACCTGGTGCGTCGCGGTGTCGAACGCAAGCTGCGCGCCGGCGGGAGGTGTGGTGTCCGCGTTCCCTGAGGCGCCGGACCATGCGCCGTCACTGAACAACCACGTCTGCGCAGCGGGCACCACCGGCAGGGGAACCGGAGGGCAGGAGAGCGCCGGCCCCGAGACGGGAACCCCGGTAGGCGGCGTGGCGTTCGACGGCGCCGGGGCGATCGCCGGCGCCGCTGTCACCGTGGCGGCGTTCGGGGTGCCCCCCGACACCGAGCCGGGCGTAGCCGTGCCGCTGCCCACGCAGCCACTGCTGCCGACACTCCCGCCACTGCTGCTGACCGGAGCGGCAGGGACGCCGAGCAGGAGCACGCCGGCGTCGGCGGGGTCGTCGACCATCCGGACGTCTACCAACGGCCCCGGGCCGCGCGCAGCCGCCTTCCAGGAGGAGCCGTCCCAGGTCCAGGCGTCGGTCAGTGCCTTGCCTGAGGCGTCGGTGCCACCGAACATCACAGTGACCCCGGCGGCCGAGTCGTAGGCCATCGCCGCGTTCGACCGCGCCGGCGGTCCGCCTGCGGAGCTGGACGGCGCGTCGCCGTGGCGAGCGGTGCGCAACGCCAGGAAGGTCCCGGCCCCGGCAAGGGCCACCGCCACCACCAGGGCCCCGGCGAGGGCCTGCGGCCAGTGCGACGTGCGGGCACGGCCGTCGAGCCCCGATGTCCGGGTCGCGTAGCTGGCTGTCGACGGGGGCGCCTTGAGCTCATCGAAGGCCGCTGAGAGGTCGCGATCGTCCTCGGTCATGCCATCTCCCGAAGCCGCGAGCGAACCCGCTCGAGTGCGCGGTGGGTGGCCATCTTGGCGGCGCTCTCGCGCATCCCCAGCACCTGGCCGACCTCGGCAAAGGTCAAGCCTCCGGCGACGCGGAGCCCGACCAGCTGGCGGTCGCGTTCGCGCAGCGTCTCCATCGCCGTGCAGATGGAGGCGAGGTCGAAGCGCTGCTGGACGTTCTCCTCGACGCTGTCGGGAAACTCACGATCCCGACCGAGGCGCGCGAGCAGCGAGCGTCGCCGGCCGTCACGCCGGTACTGGTCGATCACGGCGTTGCGAGCGATCCGGAACAGCCAGGTGCGCACGCCGACGGCGTCAGGGCGGACGCGGCCGTACGCCGCAAAGGCTGCGGCGAACACGTCGCCGGTGACGTCCTCGGCCACGTCGGGGTCACGGAGCTGGGACAGGCAGAAGCGGTAGACGGCGTCGGCATGGTCGCGATACACCTCGTCGAAGGGCCTCACCGCGTCGTCCAGCCGTGCGCCGGTCATGGCGGCGATCATCGACTGCACAAACGTCCCTGCGCGCGATTCGTCACATCCCGGCCGGGGCGGGCGGCGTCGCTACACTCGCCGCGCGATCCACTACAAGGAGCCACCGGTGAGCGAGACGCCCCAACCCAAGAACCCCGAGCGCCTCGAGCTCGAGG
>NZ_JAEKNS010000119.1:0-14491 GCF_016464765.1 Candidatus Aeolococcus gillhamiae
TCGCGGTCCATGCGCAACAGGCGCAGCGTCGGAAAGCGCTCGTGCACCTCCACCTCGAGCCGCTCCGTGCCCATGCCGAGCCCGCGGATGGCGGTCGAGCCGCAGCTCGGACAGATGTCGGGCAGCGGCCGCGACGCGTACTTCACCATCTACGACCGCTTCGCCAACCACGAGGCGGACTGTCTGATCGGGACGCAGATGGTGGCCAAGGGCTGGGACCTCGGCAACGTCCGCCTGGTGGGCATCGTCAACGCCGATGTCTCCCTGCACTTCCCCGACTACCGCAGCGGCGAGTCGACGTTCTCGCTGCTGACCCAGGTTGCCGGCCGTGCCGGCCGCGGCGACGAGCCGGCGCGCGTCATCCTGCAGACGTACAGCCCGCAGCACTACGCGGTTCGTCATGCCGTCACCCACGACTACCTCTCCTTCGCGCGCGAGGAGATCCGGGTGCGTCGCGCACTGCATTTTCCGCCCTACACGCGCCTGGTGGTATGCACCGTCAACCATCGCGAGGATGCCCGCGCTGAGATCGAGGCGCGGCGGGCGTTCGCAGAGGTGTCTGATAAACTCGGCGCCGGATCGGGCCTCGACGTCCTCGGGCCGACTCCCGCCTTTCTCCACCGCCTGCGCGGGGAATATCGCTGGCAGATCACGGTTCGAGGTGAGGCGATCGAGAGGGCCTTCCCGCACCTGCCGCGCGGACGCGGCTGGAGCATCGACGTCGATCCCGGAGCGTGAGGTGAATCGTGGCAGTGCTCCCCATCGTCCTCGCCGCTGACGAGGACCCCATCCTGGTGACCAGGGCCAACCGGGTCCCGCGCGTCGACGACGCGATTCGCAAGCTGATGGACGACATGGTCGAGACCATGATCGAGGCGCACGGTGCCGGCTTGGCGGCACCCCAGGTTGGTGTCCCCTTGCGGGTCATTGTGCTCAAGGTCGACAACCAGCTCTACCAGGTGGCCAACCCCGAGATGGTGCGCTGTGAGGGCGAGCAGACCGGCGTCGAGGGGTGCCTCTCCGTGCCCGGCCTGATCGGCGACGTCACCCGCTGCCAGCGCGTCGTCGCCAAGGGACTCAACCGCCACGGCAAGGAGATTCGCGTCAAGGGCGACGGCCTGCTGGCGCGCGCCATCCAGCACGAGGTGGACCACCTCGATGGGATCCTCTTCACCACCAAGGTGATCGAGGGCACGCTGCGCAGCTGGGACGCGGCGGACGTGGACGCCGAGCAGCTCGAGGGAGAGTTGGTCGGCTGACAGCGGCCGCGGCGGCCTCGCCGGCACTGTGATGCGCATCGTCTTCTGTGGCACAGCCCACTTCGCGGTCCCCTCGCTTGACGCCCTAGTGGTCGAGCACGAGGTCGTGGCGGTGGTCACGCAGCCAGACCGCAGCGGCTCACGCGGCCGCCCGGCGCCGCGCCCGGTGGGTGAGGCGGCGGAGCAGCTCGGCCTGCCAGTGTTACGCCCCGAGCGCATCCGCGCGCCGGAAAGCGTCGCGGAGGTCCTCAGCCTTCTTCCCGACGCCTTGGTTGTGGCCGCTTATGGCCAGATCATTCCGGCCGCACTTCTCGATGGGCCTGTTCACGGAGGCGTCAACGTGCACGGCTCACTGCTGCCCCGCTGGCGAGGGGCGTCGCCGGTCGCCGCGGCTATCCTGGGTGGCGACATGCGCACCGGCGTGTCGATCATGCGCATGGATACCGGCCTGGACACCGGACCTGTCTACGCTGCCAGCGAGACGGAGATCGGTGTCGATGAGACGGCACCCTCGCTGACCAGCAAGCTCGCGGCCGCGGGCGCGCGCCTGCTCATCGAGGTCCTCTCGAGCCTGGAGGACGGCAGCATGGCCGCGGTGGCCCAGGACGAGGCGCAGGCGACGTACGCGCCGCGGCTGCGTCGTGAGGACGGCACCATCGAGTGGACCTCGATCGGCGCAGTCGACCTCGACCGACGAGTGCGGGCCCTGCAACCGTGGCCAGGGGTGACGGCGCCCCTCGGTGGCCAGCCGGTGCGCCTCCTTGAAGGAGCACCGGCTGGGTCCAGGCCTGCAACCGCGCCACCCGGCGAGGTGCTCGCGATGAGCGGTGAGGCGGTCGACATGGCCACCATGTCAGGGGTGTACCGGCTGGCCCGCGTGCAGCCTGCGGGCCGCCGTCCGATGACCGCGGCGGCGTACCTACGCGGCCGCCGCGCGCAGCCGGCTCCGGGATGACCCGCACCGCGACAACGGTCAACCCGGTGCTGGCGCGCAATCGCCAGGCGACCCACGAGTACTCGATCCTCGAGACGTTCGAGGCAGGCATCGAGCTCACCGGGACAGAGGTCAAGGCGCTGCGTGGTGGTCGTACCCAGCTTCGCGAGGGCTACGTGCGAGTCGAGAGCGGGGAGGCCTGGCTGCTCGGGGTCAACATCGCCGAGTACGCGCAGGGAAACCGCCGCAACCACGAACCGCAGCGCCGCCGCCGGTTGCTCCTCCACAGGCGCGAGATCGAGTACCTCGGCGCCAAGGTCGCCCAGCAGGGTCTGACCCTGATCCCTTTACGCATCTACCTCAAGGGCAACCGCATCAAGCTCGAATTCGGCCTGGCCAAGGGCAAGAAGCTGTGGGACAAGCGCCAGGCGATCGCAGAACGTGACGCCGGCCGCGACGCCGAGCGCGTCACCGCGCGAGCGCAGCGCCTCTGACAGGCGAGGCGGCAGCAGCAGGGCGCAGGGCGCGGAGCATCACCACCAGCAGCGCGGCGGCCAACACCGCGGGCAGTGAGCACGCCTGCAGGAAGAGCCA
Source organism: Candidatus Aeolococcus gillhamiae (assembly GCF_016464765.1). Classification (NCBI taxonomy): domain Bacteria; kingdom Bacillati; phylum Candidatus Dormiibacterota; class Candidatus Dormibacteria; order Candidatus Aeolococcales; family Candidatus Aeolococcaceae; genus Candidatus Aeolococcus; species Candidatus Aeolococcus gillhamiae. The sequence goes on from NZ_JAEKNS010000119.1 coordinate 2,788, forward strand.
CCACGCCGGGCCGGTGGCGACGGCGCCGATGCCCGAGACGGTCAGGGCCGCGATGGCGGCGCCGCCGACGACGCCCACTCCGATCAGCGCGGCGGTACTGGAGCCCACCAGCGCGCGACCGAGCCGTCCGCGCTCGCTGGCCAGGCCGAGGGCGGCGGCGATGGCGACGAGCAGGTGGACGTAGACCGGGTACCAGGCGATGCTCCCCACGAGCAGCATCACGGTAACCCCGCACGCGAACTCCGCACCACGCTCGGCGCGCGTGCGCTGCCGGCTGCTCACGGCGAACCACAGAGCGCCAACAGTGACGAGGGAGAGCAGTGTGGCGACGCCGTGCAACCAAACCGACGGTGCATCGACCGTCAGGACGGAGTGCTGTGCGAGGCGATTGACCACGCCATTCCATGTCTGGTTGTAGATCCAGCCGTTGTCGCGGTTGAGAACAGGCAGAACCGACGTCAGGTAGTGACGGGTCACGGGCCAGCCCAGGGCACCGATGCCGATTGCCACAGTGGCTGCGCCCGTGGCCACCCCCGCCAGCGCGGCGCGCCACCAACCGCGGCGCACAAGGACAAGTAGCAGGACCACCGGGGCGATCTTGATGCCGGCCGCCACGCCGAGAATGACGGCGCATCGCGTTCGATGTCCCGACAGGTAATCCGAGAGCGCCAGTGCGAGCAGCAGGAAGATGACGGTGTTCATCTGCCCGTGCCAGAGGTTGTAGGTGGCCGGCGGGAAGGTCAGCGCCACGAACACGGCGATGCGCACGCGCGGCCAGGTGGCCGGCAGCAGCGCGCGCGCAGTGATCACCGCGCCGCCGAGGAGCGCCCCAAGCGCGATCCACAGCCAGACCAGCTCCTGCCAGCGCGCCGAAAGGAACGCAAGCGGGCGCAGCACCACCGCCGCAAACGGCGGGTAGTCGAACCCGGTCATGACGATGGTGGCGCCACCGAAGGAGGCGTACGGGCTCGTGCCGTTGGCGACGGCGTGGGCGGCCCCTGAATACGCGCCGAAGTCCTCGAACACTCCCGCGAACGAACCCGTCAGCGGCTGCACGATGAACGTGTAGGCACCCCCGATCGCGGCAGCTACCGCGCCAACGCTCAACAGCAGCTCGATCAAGGATCGCCAATCGCGGCTAGATCGCTTGGCTCGCGGCGCGGACCGCCGCCGGGTCATCACCGACACGCCCGCAAGTGTCGACGTTGCCGAAGCACTCGTCGTCACGTGTGCTCGACCGTTACCCAGACGCGACGGTGATCGACGGGCGAAGAACTCGGGATGGGCGGCATCGCGGCGAGAGCATTGCGAGCAGCTCCGAAGCGCCCGCGAGCACCAGCGACCGGAGCGATGTCGCCCATCCCGAGTTCCTTGATGGCTCCTCAGAAGGCAGCGCGACGGGATGCTCGGACAGGCGGCTCGTCGAGCTCGGGCGCCGGCTCCTCGACAGCATGCGACGCGATGATCGGCCGGTTGGCTCGGGTGTCGGGGACGACCTGGGCGACGAGCTCGTCGATGGCATGGCGCAGCTCGCGCAGGCCGGTTGCTTTGGCCGCGGAGATCAGCAGCGGCTCCATGCCGGCGACCGCGCCGAGCCGCTGGGCGACCTCCTTCGCCTCTGCGGAGTCGAGTCGATCGACCTTGTTCACCGCAAGGATGGCCGGCTGATCGCAGCCCATCTCGTCAAGCGTCTCGAGGACGGTTTGGAGCTGGGCCTCTGCGTCGGGGTGCGAGGCGTCGACGACGATTGTGAGCAGGTGGGCCTCGCGCACCTCTTCGAGCGTGGCGCTGAAGGCTTCGACGAGCTCGTGCGGGAGCGATTGGATGAAGCCGACCGTGTCGGTGACGATGACGCGGCGGCCGCTGGACAGGCCGAGCAGGCGCGAGGTGGGGTCGAGGGTGGCGAACAGCAGGTTGTCGGCGAGGACGGTGGAGTTGGTGAGCTGGTTGAGAAGTGTCGACTTGCCGGCGTTGGTGTAGCCGACCAGCGCGCAGGACGCCAGTGGCACCGCGGTGCGCGCCGTGCGGCGGGTGGTGCGCTGTCGCTGGATCTCCTTGAGTCGCTGGCGCAACCTGCGCAGCTTCTGGTTGATGAGGCGGCGGTCGACCTCGATCTGCTTCTCACCCATGCCGCCGCGCATCCCACCCGTGCCGACACGACCGCGCTGCCGTTCGAGGTGAGCCCAGCCGCCCGCGAGGCGCGAGAGCTGGTGTGCGAGCTGGGCCATCTCGACCTGTACCCGGCCCTCGGCACTGCGGGCGCGCCGCCCGAAGATGGCCAGGATGACGTCGGTGCGGTCGAGCACCGGCACGCCCCATGTCTCCTGCAGGTTGCGCTGCTGGCGCGGTGAGAGCTGGTCGTTGACCAGCGCAGCCGGGCTGCGGAGTTCCTCGATGCGAGCCCCGAGCGCCTCGACGGTGCCGGAGCCGAAGAACGTGCCCGGATGCACCTCGCGCAGAGGCACGGCGGCGCGCTCGACAACAGTCGTCCCGAGTGTGCGTGCCAGCTCCTCGAGCTCGTCGAGCTCGATCTCGGTCTGTTCTCGCCGCGAGCTCCGCTGGAACGAGCCGGCGATGAGCACCCGGGTCAGCGCCGTGCCCAGGACGGGTGCGGAGGCCGCCCCTCTCTGTCGTGCCATGTCCGGTTAGCCTATTCCATTGCCGTCAGCCACGCTCTGGGATCCTCGCAGTCATGAGTGCTCGAAATCGACCTGTGCGGGTGGCGATCGAAGCCACCGAGAAGCGCGCCTTCGCGAGCGCCGTCGACTGGCCCGGCTGGTCGCGGACCGCCAAGACCGGCGAGGCCGCCCTCCAGGCGCTCGCTGAGCACGCGGAGCGGTACGCAGTGGTGGCGGCCCAGGCAGGACTCTCATTTGCGCCAGGGGAATACACGATCATCGAGCGTGTGCGGGGAACGGCGACGACGGACTTCGGCGCGCCGGACGTTCCCACCGCCGCCGAGCGGCAGCCGCTCACGAGCGCGGACGCGCATCGCATGGTGAAGCTCGTTGAGGCCGCCTGGGCGGTTCTCGACCGTGTCGCGCGCGATGCTCCGCCGTCGCTGCGCAAGGGACCGCGCGGCGGCGGCCGCGACCGCGACGCCATCGTCGAGCACGTGCTCGCCGCCGAGCACGCCTACGCGCGCAAGCTGGGAGTCAAGGTGGCGGCCCCTCACCGCGGTGAGAAGACGGCGATCGCGACCATGCGAGGAACGATCGTCGAGGTGCTTCGAGATGCGCGCTCCGCTGACGCGCTCGTCGAGCGCGGCTGGTTGCCCCGATACGCCGCGCGACGCATCGCCTGGCACGCGCTCGACCACGCTTGGGAGATCGAGAACCGCAGCCAGGCGTGAGTCAGGAGCGGCGACGGACCGCCGCCGCCGGCGGCGGCGGCAGGTCGGCGATGCGGCAGGGGATGTCCTCGTCCTCGTTGATGTGATAACTGGCGCAGATGCGGTGGTAACCGTCAGCCACGGTCAGCATGCGGTCGTGGTACAGGCCGCCACGGACCAGCAGGACAGGCGACAGTTTCTCGCCCTTCTTCACCTTCTTCAGGTCCTTGTTCATCTCGCCGTCGTCAGCCGGCAGGAGCGGCAGCCCGCTGGCGCGGAGCAGGTCCTTCGCCTTCTTTGTGGTAGGCGATGCAGTGCGAAGACGGCGGACGACTGCGCGAACGGCTGCGGTGTCGAACAGCAGGCTGAGGTAGTCCGCTGCCGCCTCGAAGTCATGGGCGGCCGGTTCCCGATCCCACAGTTCCTTGGACTTGGGGCTCATGTCACATTCTCCGTTGATCCGACAGCGTCACGGCTGGGGGCGTGACTGGCCACCCTGGGCGGCACGCGTCGCCTCGGCATCGCCACCTGCACCACGCAAAATGTAGGCGAAGAGCACGGCGACAAGCGCACCGAGGAGCGGCCCGACCACGTACAGCCACGTGTGCGTGAGGTTCCCCCGCACCAGGTCCGGGGCGAAGGAGCGGACCGGGTTCATCGACGCGCCGCTCAGCGGGTCCGCCCACAAACCGGCGAGCGCGATGTAACCACCGACCGCAAGGGCTGACAGCCCCCCCACGTTCTGCGCGCTGGACGCGGTTCCGAGGATCACGCTGACCAACCCCATAGTGAGCGCCAGCTCGACCAGCATTGCTTGGAGATCGGAGACGGAGTGCCCCGGCACGGTGGCGCCGAACTTGCCGGGCGTGCCGAACACGGCCCAGAGAAAGAGGCAGGCGAGCAGGCCGCCGATCACCTGGCTGACGACATAGCCTGGTACGCGCCACCACGGGAAGTCACGGCGGAGCGCGAAGGCGATGCTGACCACAGGGTTCAAGTGCGCGCCGCCGACCTTGCCCATGAAGAGGATCACGGCCATGACCGTCAGTCCCGGCACGGTTACCGCCGCCGCTCGCGAGATGGGCATGCCGGTCACAGAGACGGCGACGCTGCTGCCCACGCCGCCAACCACGAGCAGGAATGTCCCGAGCACCTCGGCAAAGACGCGCCGCCACCACCGCGAGGTGTCGCGGAAGTCGTGGGCCCATCCCGGTTCGGCCTTGGGCTCCGCGCCCGACGAGAGATCCTCCGGGCGGACGTGTGCGGCGGTCACAGCTTCCTCACGCCCGCCGAGTATGAGCGTGCGGAGCGCCTCCCGACGGTAGGTCGCGTACGCTCAAGCGAAAAGGAGCGACTCCGATGGCACTTCTCACCGTTGGCGACCCGGCCCCGGACATCACCGCGCGCAGCCGCGACGGCACGACGCTCACGCTGTCGTCCCTGCGAGGACGCCACGTGTTGGTGTACTTCTATCCCAAGGACGATACGCCGGGATGCACGGCCGAGGCCTGCGGTCTCAACGACAACCTCACCGCCCTGTCCGAGAGCGGGGCCGATGTAATCGGCGTCAGCACCGACAGTTGGGAGTCACACCAGCGGTTCGCCGAGAAGTACGGGCTGAAGTTCGCGCTTGCGTCCGACCGTGACAAGAGCATCCGCAAGGCATATGGCGTCGGCAAGATGCTCGGCATCCTCCCCGCCGTGCAGCGCGTGTCTTTCCTCGTCGGACCGGACGGCAGGATCGTCCACGTGTGGCCCAAGGTCGAAGCCGCGCGCCACGCCGCCGACGTCCTTCAGGAGGTGCGCAGCCAGCGGGCTGCATAGCCGGCTGCGGGTCCAGGTGAGGACGGATCTGGAGGCGCCGGGAATCGAACCCGACGGGGGGTGTTTCAGGCCGTCGCAGCGCGTGTCAGGACGTCGATTTGAATACGCCGACCGTCCGCACACGTGTCAGGCGTTGTCAGCGCGTTGCACCGGGTTGGCTTCAGAATTGGCTTCACCCGTCGGCTGTCCTGCGCCCGGTCAGAGCCGCCTCCAGTCGGTCGGCGGCGTCTCGAAGCACTGCCGTTCGGACGTGCGTGTACGTCTCGAGGGTGACTGCGGTTGTCGAGTGCCCAAGCATCTCGCTGATTGTTTTCGGTTCGACACCAAGCGAGAACAGGAAGGACGCTGCGGAGTGCCGCAGGTCGTGGAACCGCACGCGCGGAACGCCGCCGCGGATCAGCAGCGCTTCGTACGCGCGACGGAAGCTGGTGATGGCCAATGCCCGGCCGTGAGGGCCGGTGAACACCAGGTCCGCCCCGGGCTCCGGTCCGTCCCACAGCCGTCCCGCCGCCAGCCTCTCCTCCGCCTGGCGTGCGCGCTGAGCCCGCAGGGCGACGACGGCAACGTTGACCAGAGGCAGACCTCGCTGCTTGCTCGCTCGTCGTTTTGGGGACGAGTAGATCGCGTCTGGCGACTCTTGTCCGCCCAAGGCGCGGCGCGAAGCCCTGGTGCGTGTTCGTAGCACGCGATATTCACGCCGTTCTAGATCCACATCTGTCCAACGCAGACCGAGGAGCTCGCCTCGTCGTCGGCCGGTAGTGAGCGCCAGCACCCACATTGCCGCGAATGGATCCGCACCTGCAGCGATCAGAAGGCGGCCCGCCTGCTCCTCGTCGAGAGTGGTGATTTCCGTGTCTGCTCGACGCGGCACGGACACCAGGCTCGCGGGATTGCGCGAGATGAGTCCGTCGCGCACGGCGTCCGCCAACGCTCGGTGCAATGTCGTCTGGAAATGTCCGACCGTTGTCGGCGACCACCGGCCGCTCGCGAGCTTACGTCCCTGCCACGCGACTATATCGAGACGGCGCAGTCGGGACAGGCGCATATGCCCGAGATCGGGTATCAAGTGAACGCGGATGTGGCCCTCGAAGCTGTCCCACGCCGAGGGCTTGATCGTCCCGCGCATCCCCTCGATCCAGCGGAACAGGAAGTCGCGAAGGAGCACGCGGTCGTCGGGCACGTCCTCACCCTTCTTCAGTGCGGCGATCGCCGCGAACATGCGGGCTACCACGTCGGCGCGCGTCCGACCGTAGAAGTGCTTGCGGCGACCGTCGGAGAGGCTGACACGGGCTACCCAGCGCCCGCGGTAGCGTCCGACTGTTCCCTCGCCGTTGCCGCGCCTTCCTGCCACGCTTTGAAGCCTACGCCTCGCCCGGCGGTGCCATGAGGGCCGATACGTACGCCTCGAGATCCTCCACGCGGATGCGGGTGAGGTGTCCGAGTTTTACGACCTGCAGCCGGCCTCGGCCGACCTCGCGGTAGAGGCTGCTCCTGCTCACTTGCAGTCGGTCCGCGGCCTGGCACATCGTCAGGAGCAGAGGGAAGTCGGGGCGAACGAACAATGCCGCTGTCCTGTCAGAGATCGCGCTCGAGTCGGACACGTCTGTACCGGCACTCCCATAGGTAGTAGCTTTGGATGGAGAAGCGCTTCAACTCTCATAACCCTCCGCTGGGCCGGCCATCGGACACATCGAGGCGAGGGACCTCCTCGCCCTCGGGTTCGGCGGTGCTGCCCGCCTTGGCTGTCGAGCGCCACTACATCGACTTCCTACGCTTCTGAAACGCCCTCACGTCGGCTGCCGACAGCGCGAACCACTCGCTGGTCCCCAGCCGCGCGTCCGCAAACCGCCGATGCCAGTAGCTCTCGATTCCAGTGATATCGTCCGTTTCTATCTTGTGAATGACAACGTGCGGGTGAGGGAGTTGGATCGCAAACTGCCGCGACCGCTGGCCCAACCTCTTGGTCTTGCCGATCTTGTACTGGTGACCCGACTTGATGAGGTAAACGACGCCGCTGTCGGTGATGGTCTCTACCGTACGTCTGGCGTCGACGCTCACAGAGTTCTGAATCAGTGGCCAGACATCGGCACAGTCTTCCCGGCCACGACAGTACTCGACCACAATCGTCCTGACAGCATTGGTGCCACCGAAACGTCGGACAGTTTCGACGCTTGGAAAGGTCGCGTCACTCCGCCGCTCGATGCTCCAGTCGCGCCAGGTTGGGTAACGACCCAAACGGCGAGCCAGATCGACAATGCTGGCCGCAACGAAGGAGCGCGTATATGAGGCATGGGGCACATTGGGCTCGAAGCCTGCCTCGCTAAGCGCGTCACCCCACCGTGCCCAATAGTGGCTCCAGGTGTGAGGTGTTATCCCCGTTGCCTTCTCGAACGAGCGGTAGCCCAGTGGCCGACCGTCATTCGCCGCGGCGGTTCGACGTACCTCAGCTAGAATGCGTTGCCGGTCCATTATTCAGCCCGGTAGGGTACCGCGATGCTCCCCGAGATTTTCGCGCAGTAAACTCGGGCGATCGTGAAGGATGGCAGCCCGTTGGGTCAACGCGACGATCTGTTGGCGGAGATCGCCGATTACGTACTGCCGATCCTCAAGCCCTATCAACTTTCGCTGTACCTCTATCTGCTGCGGCGCAGTCAAGTAGCCGGGCACCCATTCGTTCGGGTGGGCAAGCGAACCATTGGCGTTGGTTTGGGGAAGAGTACAAGGTCTTCGCAGAGCAACTACCAGCACATCGGCGAGCAACTCAATGGGTTGGCGGAACTCGGCTTTCTTGTCATCGGTGATGTAACGCGCGAAGGGACACTCTACGAAGTTCGCCTACCTCGGGCGGTACCGGCGGTACGTGAGCTGCTGGCCCTCAGCGCCGATACCGCTCCTGAGTCCGTCGATCACTACCACTCGCCAGAACTGCGGCGAGCTCTCTTCGAGCGCGATCACTGGACTTGTCATTACTGCGCGGAAGTCGTCAATGAGAGCAACGCGACTTTGGATCACCTCGTCCCGGTTTCCGGCCTAGGCGACAACTCACCCTCCAACCTCGTCACCGCCTGTCTCGAATGTAATTCGATCAAGTCCGGTCGGACCTATGAGGAGGCGGCGGCCGGCATCCTGGCGTCTGTCCGCAGGCGCAGGCTTGCTGGTGGAACGACGCTCGACCCCGATCTCATATAGGTCGCACGCCTTCCTGCGCCGAGATCTGGAAGGTTGTCCTACGCCCTGACTGGGGCGCGGATTACAGCCGCGAAGCTGGCCTAGGGGTGGCGACTCCGTCGGCGGCGCACGTCGACAACGCGCGCAACGTAAAGGGTCCGATGGCGCTCGGTGTAGTAGACCCCTTGAGGGGGGACCGGCCAGTAGCGCCGGCCGGGGCGCACCTCCGGACCCAGTGCGAAACCGGCCTCGGCCATCCATTCCATCGTGTTCACGACGGCCTCTGCCTGCCCCGGGGCGCGCTCGTGAAGCTGCTCGAGGTACCGTAGCGCGCTGTCCGACCAACTCAGCCTGAACGGCGTCGGCAACGCTAGACGAGCTCGTCCGTGGGCGGCGTAGCGTCGGGCGGCGGCAAACCCAAACGCCGTCGGACATCCTCAGTCGAGTGCAGCTCCGACGCGGGAATCTGGCCGGCGTCGAGCCGTCGTTCGAACTCCTCGAGATCGGCGCTGAGGGCGGCGTCATCCTCCAGGAGCTCGAGCCCTTCCGCCTGGATCGGGTCAACGGGCTCGTGTCGATGGGTGGCCATGGGGCCACCGTACCACGGCCAGCAGTGACCCACTATGCCACCTCGTCGCCATCCACTCGAGCGGTCCCCGTTCGGCCATTCTGTGGTCGTCCGGCATCTCCCGGGGCGCCGCACTCACGGTCGGCGCTCCCGACCTGGTGACGCTTGAGAGCCACCATTGGCAGCGCCGACTCCGTCGAACCCCGAGGTGGTCAACGGACTCAGACGGTTCAGCTAGACTGCCGCCCCAGTGCCAATGGGACACAACCGGGTGGGGCGGGCCGCCGTACTCGGTTTGCTCGCATCCGCCATGGCTGCCTGTGGCGGCGGAACCACCTCGGGGACTCCGAACACCGCGGGTAGCGCCGTCCCCTCTGGTGGAGCGTCTGCGTCCGCGCCTGCGGCGCAGCCGACGAAGTCCCAGTACCTGGCCGGAACCGCAGCCCCAGTTTTTCCAGCAGGATCGCCGAATCAACTTGCTGTGGTCGCTCAAGCGGGCCTCACTCTGCCGGTACCGAGCGGCGGGGAACCGGTGCCGATTGCCGTGCGGAATAACACGACTCGGACGGTGACGCACGTCACGGCGTCCGGGACCGTCCACGACAGTACGGGCAAGCCCGTCGCTACAGGCTCAGACCAAGGTTTTCATCCGGCCCTTCTTGAGCCCGGGCAGTTCGCGCTTGGGTTTATCTATCTGGGCGTGGGCACCAGCGTCCCCAGCGGGTCCACGCTGTCGGTGCAGGCGACGGCGACCCCAAGTGCTGGGCCAAACACATACTTCGCCGACTTGCTGGTGACCGAGGTGAATGACACCGGTCAGCAGATCGTTGGAACGGTAAAGAATCCGCGCGACCACGCGGTTACTGCGCCGTATAGCGTCGACGTTTTCTGCGTGGATTCATCGGGCACCCTGCTAAACGAATTCGGCGGGTTCGCTGACGTCAGTACCGACCTAGCCGCCGGGGGGACCTCCCCGTTTACGGTCAGCCTCTACGGGTCGCAGTGCGCTCAGTTCCTAATCGGAGCCAGCGGGTACGACATGACAGCGGCGGGGAACTAACGAGCCGTCGGCATCAAAACGTTTCCTGGACGCTCCCGGCGAAGCCAGCTGGATCTCATGAGCCTTGAGCCGCGCGAGAGCAAGTTCTCAGTAGGCTTGCCGGAACGGCGGATCGTCAGGCTTCCTCGGCAAGATGGGCCTCGCGAGCCGGGCTGCATCAAGAATTGATTGGGCATCAATGTGATGTCGCGTTACCTCGATGCCGAATTGGGGCCATTCACAGACAAAACCTACTTCCCCGGGTGAGGGAAGTGGCCAGACCCAGAACATGGAATCGGCGGTCCACATGGTGCCGTCTTCGGACCGTACGGCGCTGCCGTGCCCCGGCTCGAGGTACCGCGTCTCTCCAGGGCGCGGGTCCATAGGTGGGCGCAGGTTGTGCGCTCTGGAGCCGTCCGAGAACTCAACGCTCAAGCGCAGGACGTCGTCTGCCAGGTCATATGGATCCTTCCCTTCTCGACCGCGGAGGCCTGCCAGTCCGAACATCGGGTCCCATACGTTCACTTCCTCGGTGAGGACCGCATAAGCGACGACCTGGAATTCGAAGCCGGTGGGGAATGCACTGAAGTGTTGGACCTGCACCGCGGCAGCGTCCGACTGAGCCAGGAGGAAGTTGATACTCAGCGGCGAACCCAAAACGCGTTCGGGCCGTCCCCACGGGTGCTGCCTGTCATCGGTGAACGTCACGTCACGTCCATTCTGCGTCTTCCGATTCGCCCGAGTGAGATCGGTGATCCCGATCAGCGTGTTGGTTCCCTCCTGACCCAAGTCACACATTTCCACCGGCCGGTGTGTTCATGACCTGATGCGTCCGATCGGCGCCCGCTCGGCGGGTGTTGTAGGACGTGGACAAGCGCGGAGCCGGCCGCACGCCGGGATGATCAGCATCGGCAACGTCGTGTCCGTCAGCGACGGCGCTCGCTACTTTCAGGAGGCCGTTGCCGAGAGCCCGGCAGACTACTACGCCGCCCGCGGGGAGGCGGCCGGGGTATGGCGCGGCCAGGCGGCTGCGGAACTGGGTCTCAACGGCCCGGTGCGCCGGGAGGACTTCGTCCGCATCCTCGACGGCCGGCACCCGACGACCGGTGACGAACTGGGGCGGCACTACGCGGCACGGAAGAACGTCGCCTTCGACGTCACCTTCTCGCTGCCCAAGAGCGTGTCGCTGTTGTACGCGCTCGGAGACGACCACATGCGGGCCATCGTGCTGCTTGCCCTCGATGCCGGAGCGACTGCGGCACACGAGTATCTCGAGGAGCACGCTGCGTGGGGTCGGATCGCCAACCCGCAGAACCGCGCGATCGAGCACGTCCGGGCGCAGCTGGTGACGGCCACCTTTGTTCACCGCACCGCCCGGCCGGTGACCCGCGACGGCGTGATCACCGTCGACCCGCAGTTGCACACCCACCTGGTCGTCGCTTCCTTTGCCAAGCGGGCAAACGGCACCTGGGGTCAACTGCACGGCCAGCAGCTGTACGCCCATGCCGCCGCGGCCGGGGCGATCGGCCAGGCGACGACCCGCGATGTTCTCGTCCGCGAACTGGGGCTGCGGGTGCGGACCAACCCGAACGGGACGTTCGAGCTCGAGGGGTTCACTCCCGAGCAACTAGCGGAGTTCTCCCAGCGGCACCAGCAGGCGAGGGCGGCCGCGGGCGCAGCCGGCGTCACCAGCTACGACGGCATGAAGGTCGCGGTCCTTGCGAGTCGGGAGTCGAAGAGCGCGGTCGCGCCGGGAACGGATCATTTCGAGCAG